>JARFQQ010000017.1 GCA_029287695.1 Gammaproteobacteria bacterium
ACTCGGTCTCGAGCGCAACACGCTCAAGGTCGGCATCATGGACGAGGAGCGCCGCACCACGGTCAACCTCAAGGAGTGCATCCGGGCCGCGAGGGAGCGCGTCATCTTCATCAACACCGGCTTTCTCGACCGCACCGGTGACGAAATGCACACGAGCATGGAGGCAGGCGCCATGATGCGCAAGGGCGATATGAAGACGGCACCCTGGATCCTTGCCTACGAGGACTGGAATGTCGATATCGGACTTGAATGCGGTCTCGGCGGCAAGGCCCAGATCGGCAAGGGCATGTGGGCGATGCCTGATCTCATGCACAGCATGATCGAAACAAAGATCGCGCATCCGATGGCCGGCGCGAACTGCGCCTGGGTCCCCTCGCCTGCCGCTGCCACGCTGCATGCCATGCACTATCACAGGGTGAATGTTTTCCAGCGCCAGGCCGAGCTTGCCACGCGCGAGCGGGCAAGCCTCGACGATATCCTGACGATACCCCTGCACCCGGACCCGCACTCGCTCACAGCGGAGGAGATACAGCAGGAGCTCGACAACAACGCCCAGGGGATCCTGGGTTACGTGGTGCGATGGATCGACCAGGGCGTCGGCTGCTCCAAGGTGCCCGACATCAGCGATGTCGGCCTCATGGAAGATCGCGCGACACTGCGTATCTCGAGCCAGCACATGGCCAACTGGCTGCATCATGGCATCTGTACCGAAGAGCTGGTGCTCGAGACGTTCAAACGCATGGCTGCCGTCGTCGACGCCCAGAATGCCGGTGACCCGGTCTACCGCCCCATGGCGCCGGCTTGCGACGGCATCGCTTTCAGGGCCGCGCTCGATCTGGTGCTGAAAGGCCGCGAGCAACCGAACGGCTATACCGAGCCGCTCCTTCATGCACGCCGCCTCGAACTCAAGGCAGCATCGAAATAACCAGCAGCGGAAAGCAGAACATGCCACAACTCAGCCCGTACATCTCCTACAAGACCGACGAAAAGGGCAACGGCTATCTCGAGATAGCGCTGCGCGGTTTTCCGATGTTGCGCATGTCTGCACTCAACAAGGGGACAGCCTTCACGCGTGAGGAGCGCGCCGCCTTCAGTCTCGAAGGGCTTCTGCCGCCGCGCGTGACGACACTCGATGACCAGGTTCGCCGGGTTTACCAGGGCTACCTGAAACTCGATGATGATATCGAGAAGTACCAGTATCTGCGTGCCTGCCAGGAACGTTCAGAGGTGATTTTCTTCAAGCTGCTGGAGCAGCATCTCGACGAGATGATGCCGATCGTCTATACGCCCACGGTCGGCAAGGCCGTGCAGCATTACAGTGATCTCTACCAGCGCCCGCGCGGGCTCACAGTCTCCGTTCTCGGGATCGACCATATCGACCAGGTAGTGGACGATTACCCCTGGCATGACGTACGCATGATCGTCGCCACCGACTCCTCGGCGATTCTCGGCATCGGCGACCAGGGCGTTGGTGGCCTCGCGATTTCCATCGGCAAACTCGCGCTCTACACGGCTGGCGGAGGCCTGAGCCCGTTCCATACTATGCCGGTCTGCCTCGATGTCGGCACCAACAACGAGAAGCTTCTGAATGACCCGAACTACCTCGGCGTGCACCGCAAGCGTCTCTCGGGCGATGCCTATTTCGACATGCTCGACAGGTTCGTCGACAGCGTCCAGCGACGATGGCCAAAGGCTGTCATCCAGTGGGAGGACTTTGCCAAGGATGTCGCCTGCAAGGTGCTCGAACGCTACAAGGAGAGAGTCCCCTGCTTCAATGACGATATCCAGGGAACCGGCGCCGTCGTCCTCGCCGGCCTGCTGTCCGCCTGCAAGAAACTCGGGCAGAAGCTCTCGGAGCAACGCATCGTCGTCGTCGGCGCCGGTGCCGGTGGCGTCGGTGTCGCCAGGGCCATCCAGGAAGGCCTCGTTCACGAGGGACTGAATCGCGAGCAGGCACGTCGCCAGATGTTCGTCATGGACGCTGCCGGCCTCGTCGTGGAGGAATTCATCGAACCGGACAGCTACCAGCAGCCTGTTTCACAGTTCAGTTCGACATACGCTGACTGGAGCATCGCCGGCGACCGGCCATCGCTCATGGAAGTGCTGGACCAGGCGGAGCCAACGATCCTGCTCGGCCTGACGGGTGTCGGGGGGCTCTTCAGCCGCGAAATCATCGAGAGGATGGCTGCCAACTGTGAACACCCGATCATCTTCCCGCTCTCGAATCCGACGGCCAACTGCGAGGCTGTTCCGGAAGAGATCATCAGATGGACGGACGGCAAGGCGCTTGTCGCGGCCGGCAGCCCCTTCGGGCCGGTCGACTACGAAGGCGCCATGCATGCCATCGGCCAGGGCAACAACGCTTTCGTTTTTCCGGGCATCGGCTTTGCCGCGGTTCTTGGAAAGTGCCGGCGCATCACGGAAGCCATGATCCTGGAGTCAGCCTATGCCGTTGCGGATTACACCGACAAGCATCACCTGCACAAGGGACTTTTCTTTCCGCCGATCTCTGAACTGCGTAACGTGAGCCTCTATGTCACAGAGCGGGTATTGCGTGTGGCGCTCGAGGAGGGTTCCTCCACGCGTACGGATCTCGATGATGTAGACTTGAGAGAATATGTCCGCTCCCGGGCGTGGGAGGCCGGTTACCTGCCATTCATGCCCGCATCCAGCAAGTCGGAGGAACCCGGATGACAACAGAGATGCATGATCTCTCGCCCCAGCAGGCAGCGCAGATGCTCAGTGATGACCCGCGAGCCGTCCTCGTGGATATCCGCTCCTCGATGGAATTTCTTTTTGTCGGCCATCCCGTCGGCGCCGTGCATATCCCCTGGATCGACGAACCTGACTGGGACATCAATCCGCATTTTGTAACCGAGGTGCGCAAACTCATGCTTGGCGGTCAAAGTTGCGACACAGAGGATAACTGCGCCCCTGTCATCCTCATCTGCCGTAGCGGCAAGCGTTCGAAGGAAGCAGGACGCGCACTCGCTGAAGCCGGCCTCAAGGGTGTCTATCACGTCGACGAGGGCTTCGAGGGCGAACTCAACGAACATCACCAGCGCAGCAGTGTCGGAGGCTGGCGTTTTCACGGCTTGCCCTGGGAACAGTGCTGAACACCCGGCCTGTAACCTCGCCTGCATCGCCTGGAAACCCGGTCACTCCTGACAGACCCGACTCCCTCCCTGCATTTTTTCCCGCAGATGTTGACA
This sequence comes from Gammaproteobacteria bacterium, assembly GCA_029287695.1. Lineage (GTDB taxonomy): Bacteria > Pseudomonadota > Gammaproteobacteria > Chromatiales > Chromatiaceae > Sva-25. Next base: position 3,213 of record JARFQQ010000017.1, read on the forward strand.
TTTGAGTGACATTCGCCACTTGGCATTCACAAAATGCTCTATACTTCGGTTAATCCGGAAAAAACACCATAACAAGAACGGCAGCTTTACTCTCCCTGGGATAACAGCTAGCCAATAATCCGGTGCTGGCTTGGTTTGACGAGAAGATGACTCTTTTATCACGCTCAGGTTTTAAGAGGTGGACATCATGTCAATCAGAGTACTTTTGTGCTCCTGCGACTTCGTGCGCAGGAGTGGAAGCCAGTTAACCAGACACTCCTCGTTGCCCGGACGGGACTATACATCCAGTCGTACCGGAGTTTTACGAACACCGCATCTGTATCCCATGCAGGCTCCGTCGCCTCCGCATGCGGGGACTGACTCCCTCTTGCAGACATCGCCTGCCGGGCTGGCGAAGGCTTCCCCGTGCCGCTCCCGAATGAGAGACGTCAGTCGTGCGACAGCGATGACTCGTCGACTCTGAAGCCACTGCCGGGAAGAGTTACACCCCTCAATTCATCAACAGGTTTCCGCAGCCCTGCATTCGGAACTTTCTGAATGGCCGGCAAGAACACCGGGATGCGGACAGGTTATTCAGTAACGGAATCAAGGACTGTAAACAATGAACGAAGTATTCGAACTCTCGCACCTTCTGCCGATCGTCATGATCATAACGGCGGCCTATATCGTGCGTGGCATCGCGGGTTTTGGCTCCGGTCTTATTGCCATTCCCCTGCTTGCCTTTTTCCTGCCGCTCTCTGTGGCGGTGCCGATCGTGGTACTGCTGGATTATCTCTCCTCTTTCAGCCAGGGAATGAAAAACCATGAAGCCATCGAATGGAAGGAGATCATCCCCCTGCTCCCCTATACCCTGATCGGTATTTTCACTGCGCTTTTCGTCTTCAAGTATGTCGACGCCAACCTGTTGCCAAAGATCATGGGTGTCTTCATCATCGTCTTCGCTATCTACACGCTGCTCTCCGTGAGCGTGAAGTCGGGTTATTCGCGCAAGTGGGCCGCACCCGCCGGTGGCTTTGGCGGCCTGATCGGGACACTCTTCGGCACCGGTGGTCCTTTTTACGTCATCTATCTCAAGCTCAGGGGACTCGACAAGACAAGGTTTCGCGCAACATTCGCGGCCATCTTCATCATGGACGGCACTGTTCGCCTCTTTGGCTATATCGGGCTGGGTTTTTTCAACGGCAGAACGCTTCCACTCGTCGCAGTGACGATCCCTGTGATGGCCGTTGCTCTCTGGCTGGGAGGACGCATTCACACGAGCCTGAGCCAGCAGGCCTTCCAGCGTGCAATCAGCGTCTTGCTGATCGCGAGTGGTTTTGTCCTGATCGGAAAGTAGCCAGCGAAAACCCTTCGGGCCCGGCCATGGGGGAATAACCCCCTCTTCCGTCAGAGGAAGAGGGGCAAAGCAACAGGCGGTATCAGGAGGCGGAAGCGATATCTGCCACCGGGATCACAACGTTAGCCGCCGCCTCCTGGTAGTTTTCCATCTGGTGGAAATTGAGGTAGCGGTAAACCTCGCTTGCCATGGTATCGATATTCTTCGCATAGGCCTGGTACTCCTCGACAGTCGGCAGCTTGCCGAGAATCGCAGCGACAGCTGCGAGCTCCGCAGACGCCAGGTAGACATTCGCGCCCGTACCAAGCCTGTTCGGGAAGTTGCGTGTCGAGGTCGAGACAGCCGTGCTGTTCTCCTTGATGCGCGCCTGGTTACCCATGCAGAGTGAACAGCCTGGCGTTTCGATGCGCGCGCCCATGCGTCCGAAGATGTTGTAGTACCCCTCTTCCGTGAGCTGCGCCTGGTCCATGCGTGTGGGTGGCGCGATCCATAGCCTCGTCGGCAGCTCCTTGCCATACTGCTCGAGCAGCTTGCCTGCGGCACGAAAGTGACCGATGTTTGTCATGCAGGAACCGATGAAGACCTCGTCGACCTTGTCACCGGCAACGTCCGACAGCAGGCGGGCATCGTCCGGATCGTTTGGAGCACAGAGAATGGGCTCCCTGATCTCGTTGAGGTCGATCTCAATCACCTCGGCATAGTCAGCATCGGAGTCTGCGCGCATCAGGTTCGGGTTGGCAATCCACTCCTCCATTGCCTCGATGCGACGCGAGATGGTGCGCTCGTCGCCATAGCCTTCGGAAAGCATCCACTTGAGCATGACGATATTCGACTCGAGATACTCAGTGACAGACTCCTCGGAGAGTGTGATAGTGCAACCGCCGGCGGACCGCTCCGCGGAGGCATCGGACAGTTCGAACGCCTGCTCCACCGTCAGGTTCTCGAGACCCTCGATTTCGAGAATACGGCCGTTGTAGACATTCTTCTTGCCCTTCTTCTCGACCGTCAGCAGTCCCTTCTGGATGGCATAGTAGGGGATCGCATGCACCAGGTCGCGCAGCGTGATGCCGGGTTGCATCTCGCCCTTGAAGCGGACAAGCACCGACTCCGGCATGTCCAGCGGCATGACGCCGGTCGCAGCCGCGAAAGCGACAAGCCCGGAGCCCGCAGGAAAGGAGATCCCGAGAGGGAAACGCGTATGGGAGTCACCGCCCGTGCCAACCGTGTCGGGCAGCAGCATCCGGTTCAGCCAGGAGTGAATGATACCGTCACCCGGGCGCAGGGAGACCCCACCCCGGTTCATGATAAAATCCGGCAGCGTATGGTGCGTATCGACATCGACAGGTTTCGGGTATGCCGCGGTATGGCAGAAGGATTGCATGACGAGATCGGCTGAAAAGCCGAGGCAGGCGAGATCCTTGAGTTCATCACGGGTCATCGGCCCGGTCGTATCCTGGGACCCGACCGTTGTCATGCGCGGTTCGCAGTACATGCCCGGGCGCACGCCCTCCGTCCCGCACGCCTTGCCAACCATCTTCTGTGCCAGGGTGTAGCCCTTGCTGGAGGCCTCGGGGTCTTTCGGCATGCGAAACAGGTCAGACGGCGGCAGGCCAAGCGCTTCACGCGCGCGTGCCGTCAATCCGCGACCGATAATGAGCGGGATGCGGCCGTTGGCACGCACCTCGTCGAGAATGACATCGGTTTTCAGTGTGAACTCGCTGATCACCTCGTCCGTGCCGTGACGCTTGACGACCCCCTCGTAGGGATAGACATCGATCACATCGCCCATCTCCATGTTCGTGACATCCATCTCGATCGGCAGCGCACCTGCGTCTTCCATGGTGTTGAAGAAGATCGGGGCAATCTTGCCACCGAAGCAGAAGCCGCCATCGCGTTTGTTCGGGATGAATGGAATGTCATTGCCCATGTGCCAGAGGACGGAGTTGGTTGCAGATTTACGCGATGATCCCGTACCCACGACATCCCCGACATAGGCCAGCGGGAAGCCCTTCTCCTTGAGCTCGACGATTTTCGACAGCGGACCAATCTCACCCTGCTGGTCCGGCTCGATGCCCTCGCGCGCCATTTTCAACATGGCATTCGCATGCAGCGGGATGTCGGGACGCGACCAGGCATCCTGTGCCGGCGAAAGATCATCGGTGTTGGTTTCACCCGGCACCTTGAAGACCGTTACCGTGATTTTTTCGGCCAGCTCTGGGTTGGAAGTGAACCACTCGGCATTGGCCCAGGATTCCATGACGGCCTTTGCGTTGGCATTACCCGCGTCGGCTTTCTCCTTGACGTCATAGAAGGCATCGAACATCAGCAGTGTGTGCGACAGCCCTTTTGCCGTGATCGGTCCCAGTTCTTCATCGTCGAGCAGCTGGACCATCGGCTCGATGTTGTAGCCGCCGAGCATGGTACCGAGCAGCTCGGTCGCCTCGGCCTTCGAGACCAGCGGAGATTCGGCTTCGCCCTTCGCAACTGCCGCCAGGAACCCGGCCTTGATATAGGCTGCCTCGTCGACACCGGCGGGAACGCGATTTTTCAGCAGATCGAGAATGAAGGCCTCATCGCCCGCAGGCGGGTTCTTGAGCAGCTCGACAAGCACCGCGACCTGTTCCGAATCCAGCGGCTTGGGTGGCACACCCTCGGCGGCGCGCTCCTGCACGTGTTTCCTGTAGGCTTCTAGCATCGGGATCTCTCCGTTATCATGAACTTGTATGAAATTTCGCCGCGGACTTTGCGGCAGACACCCTAATGTGTCGACAATTTTGAGAATTCAGGGGGTATATTCTAGCTCTGGATGGGGATTTTGTACAGTTTTGTTGACACTTTCGCGATTTCGACTAAGCCACCCCTGAACGACGAACCCCGCCATTTCGGCGGGGTTCGGTTGATGGCGGTAAGCGACCGCAGCCGGTTACCTGTTTTCCCTGTTGGCAATGAGGTCGTCAACGACAGCCGGATCCGCCAGCGTGGAGGTGTCGCCGAGACCATCGATCTCGTTGGCAGCGATCTTGCGCAGGATACGACGCATGATCTTGCCTGAGCGGGTCTTGGGGAGACCGGGCGCCCACTGGATGATGTTGACCTTGGCGATCGGCCCGATCTCGTTGCGAACCAGCTTGACCAGTTCGGTCTTGAGCTCATCGCTGCCCTCCACATCCGCCATGAGTGTGACGTAGGCATAGATTCCCTGCCCTGTCAGATCATGCGGGTAGCCAACGACGGCAGCTTCGGCAACAGCATCGTGCAGGACGAGGGCCGATTCGATTTCGGCAGTGCCAAGGCGGTGTCCGGAAACGTTGAGGACATCGTCCACGCGTCCGGTTATCCAGTAATAGCCGTCCTCGTCGCGACGTGCTCCGTCGCCCGTAAAGTAATAGCCCTTGAACATTGCAAAGTAGGTTTCGAAAAAGCGCTTGTGATCACCGTAGACGGTGCGCATCATGGATGGCCAGGGCTGCTTGATCGCGAGGTTGCCCTCAGCCGGGTTGCCTTCGATTTCGTTGCCCTGGTCATCGAGCAGGACGGGCTGCACACCGAAAAAAGGATTGGTCGCGGAGCCGGGCTTCAGCGGAGTCGCTCCCGGCAGCGGCGTCAGCATGTGTGCGCCGGTTTCTGTCTGCCACCAGGTATCGACGATCGGGCAGCGCTCCTCGCCGACAACATGGTGGTACCACTCCCAGGCCTCGGGGTTGATGGGTTCACCGACGGTTCCGAGAAGACGCAACGAGCTGCGACTGGTCTTCTTGACCGGTTCGTCACCGGCCCCCATGAGCGAGCGAATGGCTGTCGGCGCCGTATAGAAGGTGGCGACATTGTGCTTGTCGCAAACCTGCCAGAATCTGGAAATATCCGGGTAGGTGGGAATGCCCTCGAACATGAGCGTGATGGCACCGTTGGCCAGCGGGCCATAGACGATGTAGGTATGCCCGGTGACCCAGCCGACGTCGGCAGTACACCAGTAGACCTCTCCGTCCTTGTAGTCGAAGACAAGCTTGTGCGTCATGGCAGCCTGCAGCAGGTAACCGCCGGTTGTGTGGAGCACACCCTTCGGCTTGCCGGTAGAGCCCGAGGTATAGAGGATGAAGAGCGGATCATCGGCTTCCATCTCCTCCGGCTCGCATTCGGCGGCCGCTGCCGAGACTGCCTCGTGGTACCAGATATCGCGGCCCTCTTTCCACTCGACAGGGTCACCGCCACGCTGAACAACGACGCAGGTATGCACGTTGGGGCAGGCATCGATCGCCTTGTCGGCATTCGCCTTGAGGGGAACCTTCTTGCCGCCGCGCATGGACTGGTCCGAGGTGATGACAACCTGGCAGTCGGAGTCCTGGATCCGGCTTGCAAGCGCATCGGGAGAGAAGCCGCCAAAAACGATGGAATGAACTGCACCGATGCGTGTACAGGCCAGCATTGCGACTGCCGCCTCCGGGATCATAGGGAGATAGAGCGAGACCCGGTCGCCTTTCTTGACGCCGCGCTCTTTGAGAACGTTGGCGAATTTACACACCTCCGCATGCAATTCGCGGTAGGTGATCTTGCGATCCTCGTCCGGATTATCGCCTTCCCAGATAATCGCAACCTGGTCGCCACGCGTTTCGAGATGCCGGTCCAGGCAGTTGTAGGAGACGTTGAGCGTCCCGCCCTTGAACCAGTTGATGTGCAGGTCATCTTCGCTGAAGCTCCAGTCAAGAACGGTGTCCCATTTCTTGAACCATGTCAGGTACTGTTCTGCCTGCTCGGCCCAGAAGGTATCTGGATCCTCGACAGATTGCGCGTACATGGCGTTGTACTGTTCAGCCGTGACATTCGCCTGGGCGGCAAAATCAGCAGGTACAGGGTAGGTTTTTATATCAGACATCGACTTCTCCTAGCGTGGTCCTGGTCATGATGACAACAGATCGTTGTTCTTCTGTTTTCGGCTGCAGTTGTGTCACCGGAGACCCGGCTGCAGCCTTGATTGTCTTTATCAAAGACTCTCGATCTTGCCACTGATACATTCAGCTGACAACAGAGTGAGCGAAAATAAATAGCCTCCATTTCCACCCCCAATAGTCGCGATCGAATATGCCGGATCCGGCGTGGCAATAACCTCACCCGGGGCAGCCAAGTCCTCTCCTGCTCTTTCAATTTCCGCTCGAATCCGGTTATGCTCCCCAGTCTTGAAGAGGGAATGGCGCCCGGCGCCGGCAATAGCCCAGAATAATAATCTTTGTCCACTGATTCAGAACATCTACCTTTGGAGTTATATCGATGAACGACGTAGTCATTGTCGCAGCAGCACGTACAGCGCTCGGCACTTTCGGCGGATCCCTCGCCGGCATCCCCGCCAGCACCCTCGGCGCCACCGTGATCAAGGCCCTGCTCGAGCGCAGCGGTCTGCAACCCGACCAGATCGACGAGGTCATCATGGGGCAGGTTCTTCAGGCCGGTGTCGGCCAGAATCCTGCAAGGCAGGCATCCATCGAGGCCGGCCTTCCCGATAGCACACCGGCATTGACCATCAACAAGGTCTGCGGCAGTGGTCTCAAGGCTGTGCACCTCGCGGCGCAGGCAGTCATGTGCGGCGATGCAGAGATCATGATCGCAGGCGGACAGGAAAACATGAGCGCCTCCCCGCACATCCTGCCGAATTCGCGCAATGGCCAGAAGATGGGGAACTGGCCGCTTGTCGACACCATGATCCAGGATGGCCTCTGGTGCGCCTTCAATGACATCCACATGGGTATCACCGCAGAGAATATCGCCGATAAGTACGGCATCTCCCGCGAGGAGCAGGATACGTTCGCCGCCGGTTCGCAGCAAAAGACCGAGGCTGCCCAGAACGAGGGACGCTTCGCAGAGGAGATCGTTCCTGTCGAAGTTCCGCAACGCCGCGGTGATCCTGTCGTCTTCGATCGCGACGAATTTCCTCGTGCCGGCACCACGAGCGAAGGCCTCGGCAAACTGCGCCCGGCCTTCAAGAGAGAGGGCACGGTCACTGCAGGTAACGCGTCGGGCATCAACGACGGCGCTGCAGCCGTCGTGGTGATGTCGGCAGCGAAAGCGGAAGAACTCGGCCTTACGCCAATGGCCACGATCAGAAGCTTCTCCAGTGCGGGCGTCGACCCGGCAATCATGGGCACAGGCCCGATTCCTGCGACGACGAAAACGCTCGAGAAGGCCGGCTGGGACATCAACGATCTCGATCTCATCGAATCGAACGAGGCATTCGCCGCCCAGGCCATCTCGGTCAACAAGGAACTCGGCTGGGACCTGGAGAAGGTCAATGTCAGTGGCGGCGCCATCTCCATCGGCCATCCTATCGGTGCATCCGGTGCACGCATCCTCGTCACGCTCTTGCACGGCATGAAACGCCACGATGCGAAGAAAGGCCTGGCGACACTCTGCATCGGTGGCGGCCAGGGCGTCGCAATGGCACTCGAAAGGGAGTGAGACGAGGGACGGCGCGCAACAGCACCACGGTGAAGACCATCACGCCCGGTGACATTGCCACCGGGATGGTCATGGCCGTTCCGGGGGAGAGTCGGGAGAAAATCATTGCACAGCTCCCTCTCCGGCGTCTTGCCACCCTCCCGGAGATTGCCGCTGCCGTCGCTTTCCTCTGCCCGGACCACGCCGTCTTCATCACCGGCGCCAAGCTGCCTGTCAACGGTGGGCAATTTATGGGGTAGAATGCCCCGAAGAGATTTGCAGGAAGTCCAGACGTGTCAGAAGAAAGCGACGTACGCATCATCAAGAAATATCCCAACCGCCGTCTCTACGACACGGTTCAGAGTCGCTACGTCACCTTGCCGGAAGTACGCGATCTCGTGATCAATGCAACCCCGTTCAAGGTGATCGATACCCAGAGCGACGAGGACATCACGCGCAACATCCTGCTGCAAATCATTCTCGAGCAGGAATCCGACCAGGACCCCCTCTTCAGCAATGCGCACCTGCAGGATTTCATCCGCTACTACAGCGAAAATTCACGCCAGGGGTTTTCCAGCTTCATGGACCAGAGTCTCAATTTTTTCCATGAGCAGCAGGCCGTGATGCAGGAAAAGATGAAAGACCTCATGGAAGCAAACCCGGTGAAGGCCTGGAACGAAGCCACCGAGAAAAACGTCGAGATGTGGCAAGCAATGCAAAAAGACTTCATCAAGGCATTCGGCCTTGGGTCCGGCGAAAAGAAAAAGTAAGTCCTGTTCCCGCTCCCCGATTTTTTTCAACTTTTTTTATCGATCGACTTGACATCCTCCCCTGCATGCCCTAATTTGTGCACTGCAACATTGCTGCAGTGCAGCATAACTGATTTTTCTACGACAACACGAGGATCTGACGATGCAAAACGAAATGCTGGAAATGGCCAACAAGGTCGCTGAAGAGAGCTACTCTGCGATGAAAAAGCTCAACGAAACCAATGTGAAAACGATGCAGGCGCTTTTCGATCACCAGATGGGCATGATGAACAACTGCCTCACTTCTGCCATGACGCTGAGCGAGAAACTCGCTTCGGTCAAGGACGTCAAACAGGCGGTCGAGTTGCAGCTCGAACTTGCAAAAGAGTGCAGCGAGAAGTCTCTGGGCAACTTCAATGAAGTCGTCGAGTTGATGAATGCCGCACGTGAGGAGTACAGTTCACTGATCGAGGAAAACGTGCAGACTGCAGAAAAGAACGTCAAGCAGGCTGCAAAAGTCCGCAAGGCTGCCTGAGCAGACGGCGGAAGTCGTTGCGGGAGCTCCCCGGAGCTCCCCTCCAATCAAAAACAGAAATCAACTGAAATCAAAGGGGTGCATTGATGTCACAAAAAGTCGCACTGGTTACCGGCGGAAACGGTGGCCTTGGAACAGCAATCTGCAAGGCACTGGTCGACCAGGGTCGCAAGGTGGTCGCCGGATATTACCCGCCCGAGAAAGAGACCGCGGAAGCCTGGCAAAAGCAGATGGCAGAGGAAGGCTATGAGGTAGAAATTGCCGGTGGTGACGTCAGCGACTACGAAGACACCGTGCGCATGGTCAAGGAAATTACCGAGAACGTCGGCCCGATCGCCATTCTCGTCAACAACGCCGGTATCACGCGCGACAAGATGCTCAAGCGCATGACTCCCGAGATGTGGAATGCTGTTATCGACACCAACCTGAATTCTGTCTTCAATGTCACCCAGCCTGTTGTCGAAGGTATGCTCGAAGCCGGTTTCGGCCGCATCGTGAATATCTCGTCTGTCAACGGCCAGAAAGGCCAGATGGGCCAGGCGAATTACTCAGCCGCCAAAGCCGGCATGCATGGCTTCACGAAAGCCGTCGCGCAGGAAACCATCTGGAAAGGCATCACAGTCAACACCATTTCGCCCGGCTATGTCGAAACCGAGATGACCCTGGCGATCGCACCGGAAATCATGGAAGCGATTATCAAGCAGATTCCGGCCGGCCGCATGGCACAGCCCGAGGAGATCGCAATGGCAGTCGCCTATCTGACCGACGATGCCAACTCCTACATGACAGGCGCGAACCTGCCGGTCAACGGCGGCATGTACATGATCTGACAGTTTTTCTCTCTCCTCCTGTGGATATTGGTGACGGGTCCCTGCGACCCGTCTTTTTTTTGTATCGGGCAACCGAAGAAGCAGCCTGTCCCTACTCCGCCCTGAGCGCCTCGACCGGATCCAGGGCAGCAGCACGACGCGCGGGTGCTACACCGGCGATGATTCCGATCACGACTGCGACACCCTCGGCAAGCAAGGCAAAATGCAACGGGGTGTGAACCGGCAAGGCGGGAACAAGCAGGCCAAGGAGCGCCGCGCCCCCTCCCCCGATAATGAGGCCCGCCAGACCGCCGATCGCTGAAAGCAGGATGGCCTCGCCAAGAAAGAGTCCGAGAATCTGGCGCCTGCGCGTGCCGATGGCACGTAACAGCCCGATCTCGTTGGTCCGCTCGGTCACGGCAATTGTCATGATCGTCAGAATGCCGACACCGCCGACGACGAGCGAGATGGCCCCGAGCGCACCGACTGCGAGCGTCAGGATGTCGAGTATCGAGCCCAGTGTCTCGAGCATCTCCTCCTGAGTGATGATGGTGAAATCCTCGTGCCCATGGCGTGCCTGGAGAATACGCGAGATCTCCCCGGTGACCTCGTC
>JARFQQ010000039.1 GCA_029287695.1 Gammaproteobacteria bacterium
CTCGCCTTCTTCTTTGTCGCCATCGTTATGACTCCTCCTAAATAATGCTGGGGTATTGGTTTATATGACTGGGACCGTCACTAGCCACCAGAAAAATACCACAGTTTCGGCCTCTGTTCAGTAAAAATGTGTACATTAAACATTCGAAGAATCCAATCCCATCGCGCGATGAACAGACAGAGGCAAATATTGAATACGAGGAGTGCCGTGTTCGCCGCATTCATCCATGAACTCTCATGCGCAAAAAGCCCGCGCCTGCCCGGTCGCGGCAGGGGCTGAGTGGAGACCGGACAGCAAATGCGGATTCTGGGCGTTGGCATCGCGACACTCGATATCATCAATACGGTTGCTGACTATCCTGATGAGGATAGTGAGGTGCGCGCAATCGAACAGCGCAGGAGTCGCGGAGGCAACGCGACGAACACGCTCACAGTCCTGGCCGGTCTTGGCCATGCCTGCAGCTGGGCAGGCGTCTTGCCGGAAGAGCCTGATGCTGTCGAGGTCGAGAAGGATTTGCGCGATACCGGCATCGACCTGCGTCATGTCGTTCGCTTGCAGCAGGGAAAGATGCCGACATCCTGTATCACGCTGAACCGCGTCACTGGTTCACGAACGATCATTCATTACCGTGATCTTCCCGAATATTGTTCCCGATGGTTTTCCCGGGTCGACCTGCAACCATACGACTGGATCCATTTCGAGGGGCGGGCGCCTGCTGAACTTGCTGCGATGCTCGAGAGAGCCAGGCAGTCGGGTAAGGGTTTCAGCCTCGAGATTGAAAAGCCGCGTGAGGGTATCGAGAGGCTCTTCCGGTTGCCGGATGTGCTGCTCTTTTCGAGGCACTATGCAAAGCAGAAGGGCTATGAGAGTGCTCCTGCGTTTCTCGAGGCCCATGCCCGCCATGCGGGAAAAGAGCGCCCCTTGCTGTTCTGCAGTTGGGGGGATGCCGGAGCCTGGGCTTTCACGCAGGAAGATGAACTCTATCATCAGGCGGCTTTCGAGGTGCCGGCCGTAGTGGATACGGTAGGTGCTGGCGATGTCTTCAACGCAGGCATTATCCATTGCCTGCTCCGTGGCATGCCGGTTCGCGATGCCTTGAGGCAGGCGGCGCGGCTGGCGGCGATCAAGTGCGGGCAGACGGGTTTCGGATCACTCGGTGATGCACTATGATGCCCATCCCGGTGAGAAGGAGTGAGAGGTCTCCAGCGAGAGAGTGAGCGATGCAGCGTTATTCCCTTTGCGCCCTTGACGAACTGCCCGAGCCCGGCAGCAAGGGTTTCGACATGGACCTTGGCGAGGAGAGGGTCTCTCTCTTTGTCGTGCGTCGTGACAACGAAGTGCATGGCTATATCAACAGCTGTCCGCATACGGGCGTGGCGCTGGAGTGGGTGCCAGACCAGTTCCTCGATGCCGATGGCAGTTTCATCGAATGCGCGACGCACGGGGCGCTGTTCACCATCGAGGAGGGCAAGTGCGTCAGCGGCCCTTGCGCGGGTGATCGTCTGAAACCGGTCAGGCTCTCCGTTGATAATGACGTCATCTACTGGTTGGTCGACTGAGCGCCAGGGACTTTCCGATGCAGCTGTCCGGTTCGCTTTTCTCCACGCAATTTATCGGCATGACGGCAGTCGCGGCAGCCGTCGTCATGTTCGTTGCCGTGCGCCATGCACCATGGCGAAAACTGCTGGATGGCAGCAACTCCAATGTCTTTTTCGGCGCCCTTGTCTGCATGCTGATTCTCTGGGTTCTTCGCACGGAGATGGAAGAGGGGCTCGTGTTTCACCTCTCTGCGATGACAGCGCTTACGCTGATGTTCGGATGGTCGATGGCGATCATCGGCGGCTCCATCGTGCTCGGCGCAGTTATCCTCTTTGGCATGGGTGACTGGAGCGGCTTCTTTCCCAGCATGCTTGTCGAGGTCCTGGCTCCTGCCAGCCTGACCTGGTTCTCCCTGCTACTGGTGCGCGCCCTGTTGCCAAGGAACTTTTTTATCTATGTCTTTATCAACGCCTTCCTGACCGGAGGCTTCGTTGCCGTCCTCTCCGCCTTGCTGACAATGCTCTTCCTGCTCTCGGCCTCGAACTATACATGGGAGATGCTGAATCGCAGTTATCTTCCCTTTTTCCCGCTGATGTTCGTCCCGGAGGCTGTTCTCAATGGCTGGATCATGACGATCCTTGTCGGCCTCAAGCCTCAATGGGTCTTCTCGTTCAGCGACGAGGAGTATCTTCACGGCAAGTGATCAGCACAGCTCTTCTGCAGGTTCTACAGGACAACAGGTGGAGGGCAGGGGGAATCCGCTGCTTGATCATGACCGGTCCAGGGCTTATTCTTTCAGGGAAATCCCGTAATTGGCTTTCACCCGCCAGCGGGAAAAGCAGAATAACAACAGTTTGAAAAGCGGCGGCAATCCCGGAAAGAAATTCGTGCAGCATCACAGGCTGACGCGAGCTTCATGGCCACACGATGAGGTTGCCACTCCTGCGACTCATTCATTGCAGAGGAGAATCCATGAGTTCCGATATCGACCCTATTGTCCTGAACCTGATTTATGTGGCGACGGGCGGTCTGATGACGCTCTTTTTTATGTGGATGGGATGCAAGCTTTTCAGCCACATTGTCAGTTTCAATATTCCCGAAAAACTCGCGGAGGGGAATCTTGCTGTCGGCATGATGATCGCGGGGATGTTTATCGGTATCGGCACTGCGCTCGGGCTCGTTATCGGTCTCGGGCTGAACTGAGATGCGCCCCGCGGTTTTCTTGGGCTTGCTGCTGATTCCGGCTATCGCACTGGCGATCAAGGACCCACCGGTCGATGATGACCACTGGTCCAGCAAATATGACGGGATGTTCCGGAAGTATTCGAAACACTATTTCGGCCCGCACGTGGACTGGAAATGGTTCAAGTCCCAGGCTATTGCCGAATCAAACCTCAAGCCATCGGCAAAGAGCCGGACAGGCGCCACGGGCATCATGCAGATCCTTCCTTCCACTTTTCGCGAGATCAAGAAGCAGAATCCCTATGTCATCGACATCAGGACACCCCGCTGGAATATCGCGGCCGGTATCTATTACGACCGGCAGATGTATCTCCGCTGGCGCAACAAGGGTCTGCCGACAGAGGAGCGGCTGGCATTTGCCTTCGGTAGCTACAATGCCGGGTTTGGCGGTGTTCGCAGGGCTTACAAGAAAGCCTCTGCATCGGATGGGACCATTATGAAGTGGGACCAGGTCGCACCTCACGCGCCGCGTGAGACACGCAAGTACGTCAAACGCATTCGTGGCCTGATGCGCAAGTAGTATTCAGCCTTGCACATAAAAAACGCCGGCCCCTGGCCGGCGTTTTGCTGTCGACTCCGGGAGTGCTCAGCGGCCCGGATAACCGTAACCCCGGGGAGCGGGCGCCTGCGGTGGCGCACCATAAGGCGGGCGTGGCGCAGCCGGGCGCTGGTTGCCGTAGGGACCAGGGCCCATCGGCGGACGCATTGCGCCCTGCTGCGGGCCGTAGCCGTAAGGCGGACGCGGTGCACCCTGTTGCGGAGGCTGCATCATTGGAGCCTGTTCAGGCGCCATGGGAGCCGGCGGCAGGTTTTCAATGGCGCTGTCCATACGCTGGCGCATGGCCTCCTGCTGCTGTTTCATGCGTTTCTCCATGAGCATGCGACGTTCTGCGCGTGCCTTTTCCATCTCTTGCTGCTCTCTGCCTGATGCGCGCGGCATTCCGTAGCGCTGCGGGACCGGCCGGCGGTACATCTCCTGACGACGATCTCGCATGGGCGGCCGCATGGTTTCGTCCGGCCGTGCGACAGTTCGCGGATCGACAGTGGCCTGGCCGGCCTCGCGTTCCTGGATGGCAGCTTGACGGCGGGCGTCCATCTGTCTCTGCATCGCGGCCCGGCGGGCTTCCATTTGTGCCCGCATGGCAGCCTGGCGTTGTGCCGCTTCTGCCTGCTTTTCGGTGGAGGTGGCCTGGCCTTCTTCAGCAGCCTGTGGTTTCGCGGCCTCAGGTGCTTCGGCAGTCTTTTCTACCGGGGCTTCGGCCGGTTTCTGGCCCTGGTGGCGTTCTGCCATGCGCTTGCCCATCTCGGCCTTGTGCTCCCTGGCCTTCATTGGCTCTTCGGCTGTTTGCGAGGCAGTCTCGCGCTCCTGCATGCGCTGCTCCATCTCGGCCTTGCGTTCTTCCATCTGCTTCTG
>JARFQQ010000045.1 GCA_029287695.1 Gammaproteobacteria bacterium
GCTTCAGGTGGTCAAGGACCAGCGCACGCGCCTCTCCGTAGGGCACCTCGGCATTGGCATCGACAACGCGCATGCAGAAATAGCGGCTCTCTTCATCGCAGGGATTGGCATAACCGAGCGGGGATTGCACCAGGATCAGGAACAGAACGAAACCGGTGGCCGCAGCCACAATCTCGGCCTTCCTGAGCAATGGAATAGAGAGAACCAGGAGCGCGATTGCAGATGCCAGCACCAGGTTGCGACTACCGAACCACTGCACGAGCCAGAAGCCGGTCGCAAAGGTTCCGAGGATGCTGCCGAGCGCCGCGAGCGCGTGCATCATGCCAATGATGTGCCCCGTGCGCTCGGAGTGCTGCAACGCGAGCGTCGTCAGCAGCGGTGTGACGATGCCGAGCAGCAGGGCCGGCAGAAAGAAAAGCGCCATGGTCAGTGCGAGGCTGGAACCGGCAAGGCTCAGATCGCTGGTCTGGATCGGGCCGGCGATGCGCGGAAGAATCAGGAGAATCAGGAAGGCACTGGCCGCGGCAGCGAGCAACACGAAACCAGCCGCACGCTGTGAAGCCTTCCTGTCTGCCATGACACCGCCGATCCAGTTGCCGATCGAAAGCCCGGCAAGCACTGTCCCGATGATCGCTGTCCAGGAGTAGAGGGAGACTCCGACAAAGGGCGCGATAAGACGTGCCGCGACCATCTCGAGCACCAGCACCAGCGCCGATGAAAGAAAGATGATGGCGGCATAGAGAGCAATGGTTCGGGTATCTGTTTGCATGCAGGCAGGCGGTTTTTTCTCAATCACACCCTTTTACTGACACAATTGCCGCGTTGCAACCCCAATCAGCAAGTGCCCGGCCATGAATGAAAACTTCCATTCGGTCGCAGCGACTCCCATGGTGCCCGCAAACCCCTGTAGTCCCGCCCCCTTGAGGCATTGGCTTTGCTGATGTCAGAGTCAGAAACGGCCGACAAAATAAAGACTTTTGATCAAATGAGTGTCGATACAGAAACCGGCAAGCCGACACGGTGTCTCAGAGACATAGAGCAGGCCATGGCATATACGGAACAGAAGAGAAGCCCGTGATCGGGCAGACAGATAGGCCAACTGATCAAGGATCGGGCACCCGGATTCCCGCCTTCGCGGGAATGACGATGAATTTAATCACTGAAAAATGCCGGGATTCGATATCGCTCAGAGATTCCGGATAAACGTCATGCCCGGCTTGACCGGGCATCCAGAGAAACAAATGACAGGAGGTCAGGTGCTACAGGGAAAGCAACCATGCGTTTATATTCTTGCCAGCAATCGCAATGGCACTCTCTACATTGGCGTCACGTCGAATCTCGCAAGGAGGATGTATCAACACAAGAATCATTTTGTGGCTGGTTTTACAAAACGTTATGGCATCGAGATGCTCGTCTGGTACGAAATCCACGTAACAATGGAATCTGCCATCATGCGAGAAAAGCAGCTCAAGAAATGGAACCGTTCCTGGAAAATCCGTCTCATCGAATCAGAAAACCGGCACTGGGAAGACCTGTATCAACGGATTCTGTGAGTGCACAAAACAGCCATTCCGCTATAATCAGCCGCTTATCATTTTCGAAACACAGACTCTGAGGATATCCCGATGACACCCATGTCCGACCGTGACGGCCTGATCTGGCTCGATGGCGAAATGGTGGACTGGCGCGAGGCCAAAGTGCATGTGCTGACCCACACCCTGCACTACGGCATGGGCGTGTTCGAGGGGGTACGCGCCTACAAGGCCGAAAAGGGGACGGCCATTTTCCGTCTCGAGGAGCATACCGACCGCCTGTTCCGCTCCGCGCACATCCTCGGCATGGAGATGCCCTTCGACCGCGACACCCTCAATGCGGCGCAGCTTGCAGCCGTGCGCGAGAACAAGCTCGAATCAGGCTACATCCGCCCGATGGCATTCTACGGTTCTGAAGGCATGGGGTTGCGGGCAGACAATCTGCGCGTGCATCTCATGTGCGCCGCCTGGTCCTGGGGTTCCTACCTCGGTGATGACGGCATGACCAATGGCATTCGTGTGCGCGTCTCCTCCTTCACGCGTCACCATGTCAACATCACCATGTGCCGCGCAAAGGCAAACGGCAACTACATGAATTCCATGCTGGCACTCAAGGAGGCTCTCGATACAGGCTACGACGAGGCGCTGTTGCTGGACACGAACGGCTACGTCATGGAAGGCAGCGGCGAGAATCTTTTCATCGTTCGCGACGGCATCATCTATACCCCGGACCTGACATCAGCGCTCGATGGCATCACGCGTCGTACCGTCATCCAGCTCGCCGAAGAGGCCAATCTGAAAGTCATCGAGAAACGTATTACTCGTGACGAAGTCTATATCGCCGACGAAGCCTTCTTCACCGGCACTGCCGCCGAGGTGACACCGATCCGTGAACTCGATGGTCGCAAGATCGGCTCAGGTGCGCGTGGTCCGATCACGGAAAAACTCCAGGCCAAATATTTCGACGTGGTCCATGGTCGCAGCCCGGTTCACGAGGATTGGTTGACTTACGTTTGATGTCGATTCGGGCGGCAGCCCGCGCCTACGAACAGGGGTCGGAGTCAATTTGACTCCGACCCTCAATACCCTTCTGACGCGTCGAGCATCGCAGTCCCTGGCAGGAGGTAAGCGAGGCGTGTTCGAGCGCAGGGAGTTGGCGAGCGCCTGTCAGGGACGAGAAGCGCAGAGAAGCCGCAGGCCGCGTTAGCAGGGTGCCCTTTTCTTTGCCATCTTTCTTTTGGGCAAACAAAAGAAAGATGGGTGCCGCGGCGCACCCGCCGCTTAAAATTGATCTGAGCACCGATGCACAACCCTTCGGGTTCTCTCGAGAAGTCGCAGTTGGCGTACTAACCGGATTTTGCTGTAGGAGCCCACCCTTTGGGCGATTCTTCGCCGAGAGGGCTCGGCTCCCACAAATGTTCCCTCATCGGGGTCGGAGTCAATTTGACTCCGACCCCTGAAAGAAACTCAGGGAAACCGCCGTAACGTCTCCCAGCCTTCACCATCCCGGATAAAACAGACCCTGTCATGCAGGCGGTTGGCACGGCCCTGCCAGAATTCAAAATAGTCAGGCTTGAGACGGTAGCCACCCCAGAATTCCGGCAGCGGCACCTCCTGTCCTTCGAAGCGTTCAGCCATCTCTGTCTCGCACTGTTCCAGCTCGGAACGACTGCCGAGCGGCTGGCTTTGCCTGGATGCCCAGGCACCAAGCTGGCTGCCACGGACACGTGTCCTGAAATAGTCGAGAGACTCTTCCCTGCTGACGCGTTCGACACTGCCCTCGATGCGCACCTGGCGCTGCAGCTGTGTCCAGTGGAAGAGTAGCGATGCCTGCGGGTTGATATCGAGCTCCCCCGCTTTCCGACTGCCGTAATTCGTGAAAAAGACAAAACCGTCTTCATCGAAACTCTTCATGAGCACCATGCGGGACGAAGGCTTGCCGCTGCTGTCTGCCGTGGAGAGTGCCATCGCTTCCGGCATGAGCAAACCGGCATCATCGGCAGCCCTGAACCACTCTCCAAAGAAGTCGAATGGATCCCTCTCCTCCGCGTCGTGCGGCATACCCAGCACGACCCCCTTGCCGAAAGAGAAGGTTCTTTTAAGAAAGCCGATCATTTGCATTATTGCCGCCGTGGATTCGGGCCGGTTATACATCGGACCCGGGGAAGAATATAATCAACACCTGATATTTTAACGCCAGAATCCCTGCATGGCCCATATTCACACGACAAAATCCTTCCAGCCGCTGAGCATTGCGGTCATGACCGTCTCCGACACGCGCACCGAGGCCGATGACAAATCGGGCAAGCTGCTCGTCGAAAGGCTGACGGGCGCCG
>JARFQQ010000194.1 GCA_029287695.1 Gammaproteobacteria bacterium
CCGGCACCGAGCACGTCGCCGTAGGAGAAACCGCCGCAGGCAACCAGCCCCCTGAAAGAATCGAGCGAGACACGGCCACTGATGATATCGGACATGTGCACATCGACTGTCTCGAAGCCGGCCTTGTTGAAAGCAGCGGCCATCTCGAGCTGGCCATTGACGCCTTGCTCCCGCAGGATCGCCATCTTCGGCGCTGCGCCGCTGTTGATGAACGGCGCTGCAATATCCGCGTCCGGATCGAACGAGAGATAGGGAGAGAGACCGGGGTCCTGCGTGTCGCGGATGCGCGCATACTCCTCGTCCGCGCATTCCGGGTTGTCTCGCAGCGACTGCATCTGCCAGCTGGTCTGCGACCAGGCCGACTGCAGTTCACTGCGGCTGGAGCGCAGCACGACCCGCTCCCCGCGTGTCACCACGACCTGCTCGTCATCGTAGAGCGGTTTGCCGATGACATGGGTGTAATCTTCCATGCCGAGGCTGCCAAGGGTTCGCATGACGCTCTCGAGATCGCTGTCAGCGACCTGGATCACGGCGCCGAGCTCCTCGCTGAAGAGAGCAGGTATGTCATCGCTGCCAGCAACAGCATCGAGACGCACCCGGAGACCGCAACGACCGGCAAACGCCATTTCGGCAAGTGTTGCCAGCAAGCCGCCATCGGAGCGGTCATGGTAGGCGAGCAGCAATCCCTCCCGGTTGAGAGACTGGAGCGCCTGAAAAAACGTCTTGAGCAGTTGCGGTTCGTCGAGATCGGGACAGCCGTTGCCGACCTGGTCGTAAACCTGGGCCAGCGCACTGGCGCCAAGACGGCTCTTCCCGCGACCGAGGTCGATCAGGACCAGTGAGGAAGGACCGCGATCATGCCGCAGCATCGGTGTGAGGCTCCTGCTCGCATCACTGACCGGTGCGAAAGCCGAAACGATCAGTGACAGCGGCGCCGTCATCTCTCGAGGCTCACCCGTGTCACTCTCCCAGACGGTTTTCATCGACATCGAGTCTTTCCCGACAGGGATCGCAATACCCAGGGCCGGACAGAGTTCGAGTCCGACGGCCCGCACCGTTTCGAAAAGCCTTGCATCCTCACCCGGATGGCCCGCGGCAGCCATCCAGTTGGCGGAGAGCTTGATGTGTCCGAGCCTGTCGATGGGCGCCGCAGCGATATTCGTGATCGCCTCGCCGATGGCCATGCGACCCGACGCCGCGGCATCGACCAGCGCCAGCGGTGTGCGCTCCCCCATCGCCATGGCCTCGCCCGTGAGATTGTCATAGTCCGTCAGGGTCACAGCACAATCCGCCACAGGCGTCTGCCAGGGTCCGACCATCTGGTCTCGTGCAACCATGCCGGTGATGGTCCTGTCACCGATGGTGATAAGGAAACGCTTGTCAGCGACAGTCGGCAGGGAGAGGACACGCAGTGCCGCCTCCTTGATATCAATCCCGGCAAGATCGAGATCGGGATAGCGAACGCTGACGGTTTCGACATCCCGCGTCATCTTCGGCGGCTTGCCGAACAGCAGCGACATGGGCATGTCGATGGGATTATTTTTGAAATGGCGGTCTCCGAGCAGCAGGTGTTCCTCGTCCTTCGCTTCGCCCACGATGGCATAGGGGCAACGCTCGCGTTCGCAGATCGCCCTGAATTCCTCGAGCCTGCCGGCATCGATCGCCATGACATAACGCTCCTGCGCCTCGTTACACCAGATCTCCATCGGCGCCATGCCGGGATCATCGTTCGGGACATCACGCAGTTCGAACGCGCCGCCTCGCTCTCCATCGTGAACCAGTTCGGGCAGCGCGTTTGACAGCCCGCCTGCACCCACATCATGAATAAACAGAATCGGATTGCCGGCGCCACGTTCCCAGCAACGATCGATCACCTCCTGGCATCGACGCTCCATCTCGGGGTTGCTGCGCTGCACGGAGGCGAAATCGAGATCCTCGGCAGAGGTTCCCGAGGTCATCGAAGAGGCCGCGCCGCCGCCAAGACCGATGAGCATAGCCGGACCACCGAGGACGATCAGCGGAGTCCCGGCCGGGAATGGTTTTTTCTCGACATGTTCCTCGCGGATATTGCCGACGCCGCCGGCGAGCATGATCGGCTTGTGATAGCCGCGCAGCTCCCTGCCCTCTGCATGCTCCACCTGCTGCTCGTAAGTCCGGAAATAGCCACAGAGATTCGGACGACCGAATTCGTTGTTGAAGGCAGCCGCCCCGATCGGACCTTCGAGCATGATATCCAGCGCGGAGACGATGCGTCCCGGCTTTCCATGGTCGCGTTCCCAGGGCTTCGGCGCCCCGGGTAACTGCAGGTTGGAGACCGAGAAACCGGTCAGGCCCGCCTTGGGTTTGCCGCCAATACCGGTCGCCCCCTCATCGCGGATCTCGCCACCGGAGCCGGTTGCCGCACCCGGATCAGGCGAAATCGCCGTCGGGTGATTGTGCGTCTCCACTTTCATGAGGATATGGACATTCTCCTCGCTGTAACCGTACGCATGGCTGTCCGGATCCGCATAGAAGCGCCGCCCGCGGTGTCCCGTGATGACCGCTGCGTTGTCCTTGTAGGCCGAGAGCACATTGACCGGCGAGATCTCCGTGGTATTGCGGATCATGTCGAACAGCGAATACTGCTGCTTCTTGCCGTCGATGACCCAGTCGGCGTTGAAAATCTTGTGGCGGCAATGCTCCGAATTGGCCTGGGCGAACATCATCAGTTCGACATCGGTCGGGTTGCGATTGAGCGTTTTGAAGCTCTCGACGAGATAGTCGATCTCGTCACCGGAGAGTGCAAGCCCCCAGTCAATGTTGGCCTGCTCAAGCGCTTCCCTGCCTCCGGCAAGCAGATCGACAGTGCGAAGCTTTCCGGGCTCGGCGTGCAGGAAGAGTCGTTCAAGCGCCTCCGTCTCGTTCGTGAAGACCTGTTCGGTCATGCGGTCATGCAACGCCGGAATGCACGCCTCGAGCTGTGCTTGCGGAAGCCCCTTGCCCCTGATCGTCAGGTTATAGGCGATGCCACGCTCGATGCGCTGCACGACCCCGAGCCCGCAGTTATGTGCGATATCAGTCGACTTGGTCGACCAGGGAGAAATGGTGCCGGAGCGAGGAGCGACAATCAGCAGCCCCTCCGTCCTGATTTCCGGTGCATCTGTCGCAGGACCGTAAGTCAGCAGCTTCACCAGCAGTTCCTGCTCCTCTTCGGACGCTTTGCCGGTATATTCAACGAAGTGGATGAAATGCGCCTCGACATCGACCCGCTGGCCAATAACAGTGTTCAGCGACTCGGCGAGGCGCTGCAGACGAAACGGGGAGAGTGCAGGCGTACCGTGAAAAATCTGCATCGTGACTTCCGTTAGGGGAAAATTTTCAGAAGCAATTCTACTACAGCAACAGGGGGCTTTCCGCTGCTCATTATCCGGGAGACCGGGGCGAATCAACCAAGATCAAACCAGCGACTGGGCTTCTCCTGGTTCAGGACCGAGAACCTGCTGGCCATCGATGTATCGAAGGAATCCAGTGCGGACCTGACGAGTTGCGGGTCATTGTTCTTCTCGCTGATATGCGCTGCCACCAGGTGCTGCCAGTTCTGGTGGTCGAGTTGTCCCAGAAGGCCGATCGACTGTGCATTGCTGAGGTGGCCGTGATCGCCGCCGACCCTGAGCTGCAGGGATCTCGGGTACGGGCCGTTACGCAGCATCTGCTGGTCGTGGTTGAATTCAAGCAGCAGGGCATCGAGCTGCTGCAGCTGCGACACGATATGCGATGTGACCGAACCTGCATCGGTCAGGATACCCACCCTCTTGCGGCTGTCGGCGAAAACATACTGGCAGGGTTCGGCGGCATCATGCGGAACAGTGAACGGCGTGATGCGAATGTCGCCGATGCGGAAATCTCCGCTGTTGGCATTGATCTGGTGCAGCTCACTGCTTTCAGCCCATTCGCTGCCACGCAGTGTGCCGGCCGTCGCCCAGACAGGGATCGCGTGATGCCGCGACAGCGCCTGTGCCCCGCGCAGATGGTCTGAATGCTCGTGTGTCAGCAGTATGGCATCGATATCATCACAGGCCAGGTCGACCAGCGAGAGACGGCGCTGCAACTCTTTGCGGGTAAAACCGCAGTCGAGCAGCAGAAGGGTCTCTCCTGACTGCAGCAGCGTGGCATTGCCGCGACTGCCGCTGCCGAGGGAGAGAAAGCGCATCCGGGAGTGCGGGCCCTAGCGCAGCTGCTCGTGCAGCAGGGTCAGGATTCGTGATGCTGTCTGTGCTGGCGCCGCCGTTCCGTCCCTGTTCTGCACTGTGACGGTCGTCGGCTCGCCTGCACCGCTGATATTGACGATGTATTGCGGGCTCTCGCCGCCATCGTCGGAGGAGCTCCAGAATGCGAGGCTCGACAGCCATCCGGAGTCTTCCACGTCATCGGATGGATCGTTGTAGCGCACATAGTAGTTTCCGCCGCTGCGATTGCGGTCCTCGACAGTAAAACCGACACGGTTGAGCGCGATGCCGACAAGACGCCAGCTGCGGGCAAAATCGGTATGCACGGTCATGTAGGGCGAGCCGCTGCCCGTGTAGAGGGTCGACATGCTCTTCGATTCGGTACCAGCCGTGCTTCCAAGCTGCTGCCCGGCGCTGGCCTCGGAGCTCCCCATGAAGGCCATGAGTTTCTGCAGCATGACGGCCTCCAGCTCCTGGTCAGACCCGGAGGGAATCCAGACACTCTGGTCGGTCTCCGTGTCGCCGACGCCGGAGACGAGCTGCTCTTTCATGCCGGTGTGGGTCAGGAAGAGTTCGGTCACACCGCGGTTGCCACCGCGCTCGAGCCTGACGCGATACTGGTCACGCGTGCCTGTCGCGTAAAGCCCGTCGACGGCCTTGCGCAGGAAATTGGTGATCATGTCCGTCTTGATGTCGGCGCGGTTCTCGATCCAGGCGGTTCGCATGACACCGGCGGAGGGATCCTGCTCAACGAGAAGGATGCCGTTCTCCTGCCAGAAATCAAGCACCGTGTCCCAGACTGACTCGGCGGGCGCCTGGATCACAAGCCAGCGTGTGTCACCATCGCGACGCGCCTCGATTTTCGGACTTTCAGGCAGCACACTGCGGTTGCTCCTGCCAGTGGTCCCGGTCCCGGCACCGCTCCTGGCCGCCTGGTACTCCGAATAGGTGGTCACGGCCGGACTCGCTCCGGTAAAAGTGACACCGCCCTGGGAAATGGCATCACGGGAAAGATCCGGAGGCACTTCAAGCGCATTCTCCGCCTGACGGGATTTTTTATACTCAACCCGCTTGTCGGGCAGGATGTTGCCCTCATTGAAAGTCGTACACGCGCCCAGTGCCAGCACCGAGAGCGCGATCACCAGCATGCGGATTGGAGAATCATTCATTATTTTCACCATCAGTTCCTGTTACAGCTCCGCGTGCTCGAGTGCTTCGCGGACAGCTGTGTGGTATTCATCATCGAGCCAGGTCAGGGGCAGGCGTATTCCGACCCCGATACGTTTCATCTCGGCCAGGGCCCACTTGACGGGGATCGGGCTGCTCTCGATGAAGAGACGGTCGTGCAGCAACACGAGTTTCCCGTCGAAAGCTGCGGCTGTCTCTGCGTCACCCTCCAGGGCAGCCGCAATCATGCGGTGCATCCCGGCCGGTGCGACATTGGCCGTGACGGAGATGACGCCATTGCCCCCGTTGAGGACAAACTGGCGGGCGGTATCATCGTTGCCACTGTAGAGTGCGAACTCCCTGCCACAGGCCTCGCGTAACCTGGCGACGCGTTCAGGGCCATCCGCAGACGCTTCTTTGAGACCGACGATATTGGGAAGTTCACTGAGCCGTACAACGGTTTCAACGCCCATGTCGACCGCCGTGCGACCCGGAACATTATAGAGAATCTGGGGGATATCCACCGTCTCGGAAATCACCCTGTAATGCTGGAAAAGGCCCTCTTGTGTCGGCTTGTTGTAGTAGGGCGTCACGAGCAGGGCCGCATCTGCACCAGCCCTTGCTGCGAATTCGGTCAGCGAAATTGCCTCACTGGTCGAATTGGCGCCGGTCCCCGCGATGATGGGCAAGCGGCCGGCAGCGAACTCGATCGTGCGCGTGATGACCTCGCAATGTTCATCGTGGTTGAGTGTTGCGGATTCACCGGTCGTGCCAACTGAAACGATCGCATCGGTGCCAGAGTCGACATGCCAGTCGATGAGCTTTTGCAAGCTGTCGTAATCGATGGCGCCATCGGCATGCATCGGGGTGACAATAGCGACAATGCTTCCAGAAATCATTCATGGAGTCCGGTGAACAGAATATCGGGATTTTACCGTGCCCTTGGATCGATGAACAACAAAGATTGGGGCAGTACGGAAAACCTGTCCTTTCAGGGCTGTAACAGCGCGATCTTCCCGAGTAGCGGGGTAATCACAGGTTCGATCTTGCGTCGCATGAGACTTCCGATCGCCGTCGTGTCGCGCAACACCGGGCGCAATACCCCGTATCCCAGGCCTGACAGCAGGTACATGACCGCGATGGGGCCGACACAGTCGGGGCATTGCTCGAGAACTTCTGTTACCGCCTGCACGGGTTCCGCCATGCTCGATTCTGCATCCTGCTCGAGCATTTCCAGGGGCAGGTCCACCCTCTCCCCGGGACGCATAACGGAGAAATAGAGGGCAAGGTTGTCGAGCGTCGCTGTGACCATCTCCTGGGTACCCGGCTTTTTCAGCACGCGCACGGCAGTCTCCAGAAACGCCTGGCCCGCCGGGGAGTGCACCCTCAACAGCAGTGCAGCGATCCTGTTTTCCGCGGCGATACCGGCGAGTCGCTCCTGCAGCTCGAGGTAACGCGCCGACGGCTGTTTCTGTTCGGGGATAGCATCCGGACAGGCAGAGAGAAAGCCGACATAGTAGGCCGGCTTGCGCTTTGCACGCTTCCAGAGTTCCTGCTTCAGCGCATCACTGATGAGTCCGGGTTTGAGCACCAGCGAGACAGTGATCATCATCTGCTCGATTTCGCTCTCGAACGGCAGATAATCGACAAGATATTCCGCAAGGACGGGGCCCATCTCCCCTTCGCTGACTGCCTCGCGCATGAGCATCCGGCGCGCGTTCTCGGCGTCCTCCATGGCCCACCAGGCCCGGCGAGCGAGCTCGTCGGTAATCCCGGGGGCACAGACAACAGCCACGACAGCCTCGGGCTCGCCGAGGAGCAGCAGCTGGTCGAGATTGTCATCGCGCATCTGCCCCATGCGTGTCCAGCGCTGCAGGTAGACCGGATAGCCCCCCGGAGAACCCAGGACATGACCGGAGAGCATCTCCTTGACACGCCTGATGTACTGTTCGTCGCGACAGTCCGGATTGAGTTTGACCTGCACCTCTTCCCCATCCCCGGTGAGGCCAAA
The DNA here is from genome assembly GCA_029287695.1 of Gammaproteobacteria bacterium. Lineage (GTDB taxonomy): Bacteria > Pseudomonadota > Gammaproteobacteria > Chromatiales > Chromatiaceae > Sva-25. The sequence goes on from JARFQQ010000194.1 coordinate 7,384, forward strand.
GAGTGTCATGGATGACTCATGGATACGGATAGCCAGCGGTTTGTTGGCGAGCAGCACATTGATTCGCAGGCTGTCTTCGGCGGCCAGGTCCATGGACGAAGTGTCGGATCAGTCTGCTTTCGGAGGAACGTAGTTGACGTCCCTGGGATTGAGAAAAATGAACTGGTGCTGCCCGTCGTCCATCTCGACGAAGTCGAGTGTGGTTTCATCCAGCAAGGGGACAAATTCGGGCGCCATCACTATCTCGACACCGGACTGCCTGAAGCTGATATCGTCATCGCTGACAGCATCAAAACCCATTCTGTAATCAAATGAGCCGTCATCGCGCCTGACTGCAGCCAGGCGCAAGGCCATGCCTTCCGCCCCGCCCCGGGACGCGGCGCTCCTGATCTGTTCTGCTGCCGACTCAGTTACTGTAAACATATCAACCTCTCATCATTCATTTATCTGCAGTTTCTTACATGCTGAACGAAACGCCTTGCCCAGCGATGTCCCTCGACATCACGCAGGTGGGTATAACCGGCCAGAACATTCTTATAGACAATGCCGTCCTTTTCACCGTCGATACCATGCCCGCGATGCACGCGGTAGGCAAACTGCAGCGCCGGATCGACCTGCTCCAGGTGCGAATAGTGGAATTCGTGTGCCGGAACCAGGGTTTCCTCACCCGCTGTTCGTGGCCAGGGGTGTGACGACGTCTCCTCGATACGCACGTAACCTCTACCCTGCGGGCGGCTGTCCATGACCACGTCGGCGGCTATTATACCCGCCATTTCGCAATCGCTGTCATTCCAGCGGATTGACCTGCAGAGATACATGAGGCCACCACATTCGGCATAGATCACGCCACCCGCCTCGGCAAAGGCTGCCACGCTGCGCCGCATCGCGACATTCGCCTCGAGCTCTCCCATCATGGTCTCGGGAAACCCGCCGCCTATGAAGAGGGCGTCCACCCGGGGCAACGCCTCGTCACTGATCGCATCGAACCAGACGAGTTCCGCGCCAGCAGCACGCAACGCATGCAGATCTCCCGCGTAGTAGAAACCGAAAGCCGCATCCTTCGCGATACCGATTTTTACATCCGGCGACGGGAGCGGTGATGCCGCCTGCCCGGCGGGAATCGCGGGCGCTTTTGCAGCGGCTGCCATGAGACTGTCGAGATCGACGCCTTCTGTGACAGCGCGCGCAATACGCGAGATGACCCGCTGTGCCTCCTCGTGCTCGTTACTCGGCATCAGGCCAAGGTGGCGCTCATCGATGACCAGTTCGCTGGATCTGCCCACAGCACCGAGGACAGGGATATCGGTGTAGGTCTCGACCGCCTTGCGCAGTTTGGCCTCGTGCCGCGCACCACCAACCTGGTTGAGGATGACGCCCGCAATCTGCACCTCCGGATCGAAGGTCGAGTAACCATGCAGCAGCGGTGCGATTCCGCGCGTGATGCCACGGGTATCGATGACGAGAACAACCGGTGCTCCCAGCAGGTTCGCCATGGCCGCGTTACTGTCGGAACCATCAGTGCTGATGCCGTCAAAAAGCCCCTTGTTGCCCTCGATGAGACCGAGATCGGCACCCTGCATGCGGTCGTGGAAGAGCCGGCTGTTGTCCGCCGGGGATTCCATGTAGACATCGAGGTTGTAACAGGGACGACCTGCAGCAGCGCCGAGCCAGAGCGGATCGATATAGTCCGGCCCCTTCTTGAACGGCTGGACAAGCAGCCCCCTGTCGCCTGCGAGGGCCGCGCAGAGGCCGATACTCAGGGTTGTCTTGCCCGATGACTTGTGGGCCGCTGAGAGATAGAGGTAACTCATGGCGGGGAGTCTACAAGAAAAAACGCGGATTAAATCCGCGTTTTTTTCGTGATGGCCGGGACTCTGTCAGGCCGCCGAGTGGGGATCTGCAACCTTGTCTTCAAGAGAGACCGGCAGGATTTTCAGCATGCGCATGCCAATGACGGTAATGAGGAGAGCAACACTGACACCCCCGATCCCAAGCAGCACCTCCGGCAAGGAGGGAGAGTAGGCTGCAATTGCACCACCGACGCCATCATAAAAGCCGGTATCGATGATGGTCTTGTCCGGAAAGAGGGCCATCGGGAAGGCCTGGCCGCCGATGATGATGACGTACATGGTTGCCAGCCCGCCCAGAATGACCATCAGTGATGCCGCGGCCAGCCAGCTGCGCTGCATACCGAGCGCCGGGTGGAAGACGATGGCGAGTGGCAGCAGTCCTCCGACAAGCACCTGGCCAACCCAGAACATCACGGTGTAGATGCCGCCCTCGAGAAGGATAAAGGCCTCGAAGGCATGATTCTCCGTGCCATAGAGGTTTGTCAGATGATAAATCATCATGAAGAAGAGATTGGCCGCGACGAAGATGCCGAGCAGGTTTTTCAGCCGCTGCATGACTGCGTCACCCAGGGGACGCTGATCTCGCCTGCAAGCATCCATGAGCACCAGGATATAGATCGCCATGCCGAAGCCGAAGGACATGATGATGAACCAGGGCGCCATGATAGCCGCATCGTACCCCTGGCGTGCCACGAGAAATCCGAAGATGGAGCCGGTACCCATGGTGAGGACCAGGCGCCAGATGAAAGCTGCCATGCCAGCGGTCTTGTAGTAGCGATTCACCTTGCGGTCCATGATGGTCCAGAGGTAGATCGCGACGATGGCGATGAAACCGTTATAAAGAATGATGTTCCAGGCGAAGATCGACTTGAAGTTGTACGTCGTCATGGCAACGATCAATCGCTCCGGGCGCCCGAGGTCGAGAACGAGGACGAGCAGACCACCAATGAGCAGCGCAATGGCCAGCAATCCGGAGAGCGGCGCCAGCGGCTTGTAGATCTTCTTGTTGAAGACGGAACCGATCGAGGCGACATTCAGTGCGCCGGATGCAGCCACGATGAGGAAAACCGCAAAGACGTGCGGTGTGCCCCAGACGATCTGGTTGTTCATGCCAGTGACCCAATGGCCGTTGTGCTCCATGTAGAGCGCCGACAACCCGCCAACACCGGCGATAGCGGCAAGTACGGCAAGGATCAGCCAGTATTTCGGGCTTTCGATGCCCCACTCTTTGTAGAAAATTTTCTTCATCTCTGTTCTCGCTTACACACCGCTGTAACGGACACCCGTGTTGAGTTTCAGATCGGCACGGATCTGGACGGTCGGGTAACTGGCAAGCGCCTGTGATACTTCACTGTTCGGATCGTTGAGATCGCCGAAGATGATCGCTTTCTCGGGGCATGCGTCCTGGCAGGCAGTCGTCGTCTGCCCGTTGTCGAGACGGTGCACGCAGAAATTGCATGATTCGAC
>JARFQQ010000200.1 GCA_029287695.1 Gammaproteobacteria bacterium
CCCTCTCCACCCGAGTCATGACGGATCGCATAGCTTTCCACGCGGATCGGGAAATGGCTCTCGAGTACTTCCACAGGCGTGTTGCGCGTATTGGTCATGTGCGTCTGTACTGCCGAAAGCCCGCCGCCATTCCTGCCACTCCCCATTCCTCCACCGATGGTTTCATAGTAGTCCCAGGCCTGCTCACCGTTCACGCCCATCGCAAGATTGTTCATACTGCCATGGCTCGCGGCCGGCATGCTGTCGGGGATTGCCTGCGCAAGCGCGCCACAGACAAGATCGACAACTCGCGTGCTCGTTTCGACATTCCCGGCCGCAACAGCAGCCGGGAAACGTGCGTTGAGCAGCGTACCCTCGGGCGCATAGAGGCTGATTGGCCGGAAGATACCGGCGCAGGCGGGAGTCTGCGGGGGCATCAGGCAGCGAAAGACATAAAAGACCCCGGCTGCGGTGACCGAAAGCGGGCAGTTGACATTGCCACCCACCTGCGCGGCTGTGCCGGTGAAATCGAGATGACAGCCTTCGCCGTCGACTGTGAGCAAGAGACGCAGCAGTATCCCGCTGTCCCCGATACCGTCATCATCGAGCAAGTCACTGAAGCGGTACTCTCCATCGGGTATTTTCGCCAGCATCTGCCGCGCAAGTGACTCGCCATAGGCATTCAGCGCATCCACGGCCCGGCTAAAGCTGTCACCCTGCATTTTCGCGATGAGCGTCTGCAGGCGCTGCAGGCCCGCCATGTTGGCACTCACCTGGGCACTGAAATCCCCGAGCGATTCATCCGGCTTGCGTGCAGAGCCGATGATCTTCTGCCGCAGTGCGCTGTTCCATTCACCGTTGCGGATCAGGAAGTCAGGCTCGAGCACGAGGCCCTCCTGCATGAGTGAAGTCGAAACAGGCATCGACCCGGGTGACTCTGCACCGATATCAGCGTGGTGTGCACGGTTGGCAACGAAGGCCTGGAGTTCTCCATCGACGAAAACCGGAGAGACCAGCGTGACATCGGGCAGATGCGTACCACCGAGGTAGGGATCATTGAAGACAAGCGTGTCACCAGCCGTCCAGGTGACGCGGTTGACGATGTCTCGCATCGCGTACGCCATGCTGCCGAGGTGCACGGGAATGTGTGCGGCCTGGGCACAGAGATCTCCCACTGCGTCGAAGATGGCACAGGAGAAATCCAGCCGGTCGCGAATATTGGGTGAAAAAGCCGCGCGCCGCAAAACGCCGCCCATCTCGTCACAGATGGCGTTGAGGCGACTCGAGAAGAGGGTCAGTTCTACCGGATTCATCCTAATCCCCACAGGGCAAGAACTATTGTAACGCTTTGTCCCGCTATTGTTTGTGAGTAGAATGGTCTGAAAGCACAGGCAAAATCCGGGTTGTCACGCCGAACCCCGGGTCTGTCAATAAGAACAGCAGTCGTATCAATCAGTTTCAAGAGGGAGTCCCAATGAATCCACTAGCCAGCCGCATCGGTACCCTGATTGTGGGTTTCGTTCTCGCTGCCATCGCCATCTTCATTCTGGGCCCTGCCGGCCAGTTCAACCCCTGGGAGTTCTGGGTCTGGATACATGTCATTGTCGGTATTGCCTGGGTCGGCCTGCTGTACTATTTCAATTTCATCCAGGTTCCGGCCGTATTGCAGGCAGTCTCGGACGGTGATCCCGGCCCTGCAGCCATCAACAAGTATATCGCGCCGCGCGCACTCTTCTGGTTTCGCTATGCTGCAATCCTGACCTGGTTCACCGGTGCAGCTGCGCTCGAGGCGATGCATACCGCCGATGGTTCCGGCTTTGTCGCAGCTTTCACCTTCCAGGAAGGTTACCGCATCATCGGCATGGGAGCCTGGCTCGGCACCATCATGCTCTTCAATGTCTGGGTACTCATCTGGCCGAACCAGAAAAAGATTCTGGGTCTCGTGCAGTCCTCCCGTGAAGAGATAGCCAGGGCGAAAACCATCGCATTGATGGCTTCACGCACCAATACCGCTCTGTCGATCCCGATGCTCCTCGGTATGACGGCACACATGCACGGCCTGCCGATCTGAAGCAGCGCCGGATTGCCGTTTTTCGAACCCGGCTCACGCCGGTTTTTTCCCCCGGAGAGCAGGCCCCGGCCGGTCAGTCCGCAATATTGAATTTTTGAGCAAAACCCAATATAGTTTCCCGTTTTCCGGCGCAATCTCTGCGCCGTTTGTTTTTTCCGGAGCCCAGCAGATGGTTAGCGCTCTCATGGCCACATACAACCGCTTGCCAGTGTCCTTTGCAAAAGGCGAAGGCGCGTGGCTGTGGGACACCGATGGCAAAAGGTACCTGGATGCCCTGTCCGGTATTGCGGTTTGCAGCCTCGGACATGCGCATCCGGCGATCACCGCGGCGATTTGCGCCCAGGCATCGACCCTCGTGCACACATCGAATGTCTATGGCATCGTCAACCAGCAGAAACTCGGTGAGGCACTGACCGCGCTTTCCGGCATGGACAGGGTCTTCTTCAGCAACTCGGGAGCCGAGGCCAATGAAGCGGCGATCAAACTGGCGCGCCTGCACGGGCATGCACGCGGCATCGCCGAACCGACGATCATCGTCATGGAAAACAGTTTCCACGGACGCACCATGGCCACGCTGACAGCCACAGGCAACCGCAAGGCACAGGCAGGTTTCGAGCCCTTGCTGAGGGGATTCACCCGCGTGCCCTATGGCGACCTGGATGCTGTTCGTCAGATAGCCGCCAGCGCGCACAAAATAGCAGCCGTGCTTGTCGAGCCCGTACAGGGAGAGGGTGGCATCAATATTCCGGAAGCCGGCTATCTTGCCGGTCTCCGCGAAATCTGCGACCGGCAGGACTGGCTCATGATCGTCGATGAGATACAGAGCGGTATGTCCCGTACCGGTAGCTGGTTCGCATTTCAGCAGGAAGACATCCAGCCGGATGTCATGACCCTCGCCAAGGCACTCGGTAACGGCATGCCGATCGGGGCCTGCCTTGCGCGCGGCAAGGCAGCCGAACTTTTCGCCCCCGGCAGCCATGGGTCGACATTTGGTGGCAATCCTCTGGCCTGTGCCGCCGGGCTTGCCGTTGTCGAGACGATGCAGGAGCAGAAGATGCCTGAAATAGCGGCACGTCTCGGCAACCGGATCGTCAACGGGCTGCGCAGCGCGCTCGGGGACGCTGATATCGTCACCGAAATTCGTCACAAGGGCTGCATGATCGGTATCGAACTCGATCGCCCCTGCAGCGACCTGGTCAGCAAGGCCCTCGAGGCCGGCCTGCTCATCAATGTCACGGCCGGTAATGTGATCCGCTTGCTGCCGCCGCTGGTGATGAACGATGAAGAGGCAGACCAGCTTGTCAAAGGTCTCGCTGCCATCATTACGGAGTTGCCGGCATGAGCGCAGCAGCGAAGGAGTTGAAACATATGAACAAACCCCGTCACTTCCTGACCCAGCTTGACCTGACACCACTCGAGCTGCGCCAGATCATCAACCGTGCGACCGAACTCAAGGCGATGCGCGACCGCGGCGAGGACTACCGCCCCTTCGTTGGCAAGAACCTTGCGATGATTTTCGAAAAATCCTCGACCCGCACCCGCGTCTCTTTCGAGGCCGGCATGACACAGTTCGGCGGGAATGCGATGTTCCTGTCACCACGCGACACCCAGCTGGGACGCGGTGAACCCATCGAGGACAGCGCCCGCGTGATTTCGCGCATGGTCGATATCGTGATGATTCGTACCTACTCACACGATATCGTCGAGTCTTTTGCCAAGCATTCGCGCGTACCCGTGATCAACGGCCTGACTGACCAGTATCACCCCTGCCAGCTGCTCGCCGACATGCAGACCTGGTTTGAATACCGTGGCGATATTCGCGGAAAAACAGTCGCATGGATCGGGGACGGCAACAACATGTGCCACTCCTACATCAACTCCGCGCGCCAGCTCGATTTCAAACTGCATATCGCCTGTCCGGAAGGCTTTGATCCGGATCCCGGGATCCTCGCTCCCGCCTCGGATCATTGCGAGATATTCCGCGATCCCATGGAGGCAGCGAAGGGTGCAGACCTCATCGTGACGGATGTCTGGGCGAGCATGGGACAGGAAGAGGAGCAGAAGCAGCGTGAAGCCGCCTTTGACGGTTTCCAGGTAAACAGCGAAATGATGGGGCAAGCCAACAGGGATGCACTTTTCATGCACTGCCTTCCGGCCCATCGCGGCGAAGAAGTCACCGCAGATGTCATCGATGGATCTGCCAGCGTTGTCTGGGACGAGGCTGAAAACAGAATGCACGCTCAAAAAGCACTCATGGAGTTCCTGCTGACATGATGAAAGCAAAAAGACTCATCCCTCTTCTGGCCCTGCTGGTCACGATAACGGTC
>JARFQQ010000059.1 GCA_029287695.1 Gammaproteobacteria bacterium
GCACCGTGCTGAAATTCCTGCAGTTTCTCCGGCGCGATTTCCTTGATTCCATAGACCTCGGGAACGAGCAGGCCATAGCGGCTGCTGCCTTTCTCAATGATGAGCACACGGGAATTTGCACCCGGAACCTGGCGCTTGTCGCAAAAAAAACCCTCGAGATCTGTCAGTGGCAGCAGTGAACCTCGTATGTTCGCAATACCGCGCATCCAGGGTTTCATGGCGGGTATCTCGACGATGGAAGGGGTGGAAACGAGTTCAATGATTTCGCCAATTGGCAGCAATACTCCCTCGCCACAGACCGAGAAAGAGAGATACGAATTTGTCTGTCTGTACTCGTCTGCAGCATCGCTCACGAGCTGGTTGTCACGCGCCCTCGCATCGAGTGCAAGTAGCAGAGCGTAAGGCTCAGTCTCCACTCCTTCGTTCATGAGGCGCGCTCCTTCAGAAGACCATTTATGGTCGGCAACAGCTTCTGCTCGGATACCGGTTTGACCAGGTAATCACTTGCACCCTGTCTTCTTGCCCACACCCTGTCGGTTTCCTGATCTTTTGTGGTTACGATGATGATCGGAATCTGCTGTGTCTCTGGATCACGGCTGAGTTGCCTGGTTGTCTGGAAACCGTTCTGTCCCGGCATGACAACATCCATGAGGATCAGATCAGGTTTATTTTGCCTTGCCATAGCGATCCCCTCGAGCCCATCCGTTGCCGCAATGACGAGGTGACCACCATTTTCAAGCATTTTCCGCAGAGCCTGACGTTCCGTCTGGGAGTCCTCTACGATCAGTATTGTTGCCATGAGTTACCCTGTAATACCTGGAATCTTTGTTTTTTCAGGACTTTGCAGCCGACGCTTCAGGTCGATGCATGCTCACCGCTTCCAGTAATTCATCCCGTGTAAAAGGCTTGGTCAGGTAGCATTCAGAGCCCACAATGCGTCCGCGGGCCTTGTCAAACAAACCGTCCTTGCTGGAGAGCATGACGACCGGCGTATCCCTGAATTCTTCGTTGTGTTTGATGAGGACGCAGGCCTTGTATCCGTCGAGTCTTGGCATCATGACATCCATGAAGATGAGGTCAGGTTTGTGTTCGACGACAGCTGAAAGCGCCTCGAAACCATTGCTGACAGTCACAACATCACAGCCCGCCTTCGCAAGCATGGCTTCCGCCGTATGTCGTATGGTCTTGCTGTCATCAACGACCATGACCTTGGTACCTTTCAGGCCGTCATTATTGTTCTCTATCGCTGTATTGCTCATTTGTCTATACCGGGCTGTAAGAGTCGGGAATCAGACCAACATCAGGATTCAGGGATGACTGTGGTCAGCCCCCACAACTGCCACATCTGCATTCCACCCCTGTAGTAGAAAATCTTGTCGGCCGGATAACCCGCACTGATGAGGCCTTCAATTGCTCTCGGGCTTTGACCGCATGCAGGACCGTTACACCAGACGACCAGTGTTTTGGCTTCGGTGAAATCCCAGCGATCAGTGAGGTAGCGTTTGTCGGATAATCCGAGTTCCTGCATGGTTTTCTCGAGCAGGCCGGGCTGCTGTCGCGGTTTCGCGCCAAATTCCCGCAATATGGCATCGCGTTCACCAGCATTTTCATCCTGTGTAAAGAGCGTGAACGGGTAATTCACAGAGCCCGGTATGGTGCCTTTCCTGTGCCAGGATGGTGTTCGGGCATCGATGAGAACGCCTCTGCCCTCCCTGAGGTCGTTCTCCATGAAGTGAAAGAGCTCGATCTCGCCTATCGTTCTGACAGCGGGATCCACAGTGATCGGCTGGATACAGAATGGCGGACATTTGCGTGCTGTTTTTGCAAAGTAGCCTTTCAACTCATAACCGGGATCCTGTATCCGCTGGATCTTGATCGACCGGCCTTCGTGAATAACATGCAAGTACGGTTTTCCATCGTAAAGCAGGACATCAGCTGTTGCGGCCGAAGCCAGAAACAGTGTCGCTGCAGCAATGATGAACAGAACTGCGGCGAAATAGCGCTTTGGCTTTGCTGTCATGTGGTTGACTCCCCCAATCTGTTTTTAGTCAGCAGCAGGAAATAGTCCTGACCTGCTGAATGATCGATCGACATGCTCATCATTGCATGTAGCGTTCAATGATCTTTTCTCGGAGCGCGGACATCTCCTGCCCCTGTCTGTAATCGTCAAAGATCTCGAGCTGGGCGCGTTCCGGCAGTTTTTTATAGAAAACATAGCTGCCGTGGTAGCGCTCCTCGAGCAACTTTTCAAAACCATTCTTGTTCTCAAGGTAGGCTTGCGAATCACTGCTGCCCGACTGCTCTGCAACGTATTCGGTCACAGCATCAACCTTGTCGACTTCTGCGGTAATCTCAGACAAATAGTCCGTGTCATCTGCAGCAACAACAGGCACCGCAAACGCTGGTATGACAGAGAGAAACAGCTTTAGGAATATGTATTTACTCAATCTCTGCGTCTCGCCTGTTGGTCGATTATTGTTGTGGCAATCCTGTGCCGTTCAGTTAACCAAGCAGAGATTTTGTATCCATAACGACTTTGAGAAAGTCTTTGGAACTTATTGTTATAAATGAGAATCTAGCACTTGAATGCGCCAATGGCAATAGCAAAGCCGCATTTTATCTCCTGCGCGACATTCCCGGTAATTTGTCGCTGGAGTGGTCGGGATCTCCACTTGACGATCTGCGACCCTGCGGGTACAAACCGCTTTAGCCAGAATTACCAGCGGTGACGCATGAAGTTAGCCGTCGGGGTCGTCATGGACCCCATTCAGACAATCAAACCCGTCAAGGACAGTACCTTTGCAATGATGCTGGAAGCCCAGCGACGGGGTTACGGTCTCTGGTACATGGAACCCCCGGATCTCTGGATGGTTTCTGACGTGGCCTGGGGGCGCCAGCGGAAGCTGCGGGTGAATGACAACACCGATAACTGGTACGACTTCTCCGAAGAGCGAGTTGCGCCACTCGGTGAGCTCGATGTCGTACTGATGCGCAAGGACCCGCCGTTCGACCTCACCTACATCATGGTGACCTATCTCCTCGACGCAGCCTCCCGTGCCGGGGCACTGATCGTCAATCCGCCGAGCGCATTGCGTGATTTCAACGAAAAGATGGCTACCACGCTTTTTCCGCAGTGCTGTGTTCCCATGTTTGTTGCGCGCGACATCGCGCGCTTGCGCGATTTCATCATCGATTCAGGGCATGCCGTCGTCAAACCGGTCGATGGCATGGGCGGCGAGTCCATCTTCAGTGTCAAGGCAGAAGACAAAAATCTCAATGTCATACTCGAAACTGTGACAGGCCATGGAAAACGCTATGTCATGGCACAACACTTCATCCCGGAAATTTCCGCCGGTGACAAACGGATCCTGATGATTAACGGAAACCCGATCCCCTACTCGCTGGCCCGGATTCCACGTGCAGGGGAATTCCGTGGTAACCTTGCTGCCGGCGGAAGCGGCGTCGGGCAACCCCTCTCCGAACGCGATTACTGGATCGCGAACGAGGTCGGAACCTGGCTCAGGGACAATGGCGTGCTGTTCGCCGGCCTCGATGTGATAGGAGACTATCTGACAGAAATCAACATCACGAGTCCGACCTGTATCCGCGAGCTTGACGCGGAATTCGGGTTGAACATCAGTTCGGATCTATTCGACGTTATAGAGCAGAGATGTACCGCAAACTCATCGTCCTGACCAGCCTGCTGGCAATGACTCTCGGCCTGGGCGCCTGCGCCAGGAATACCCCTGTTTCAGCGGTCAGCTTTCCGGGATTTGGCGACACCGTGGTGATCTCGCTCCCGGGAACCTCGCCTGCCAAGGCAGAAGCAATCTTCTCGCAACTGCGAAAGGATATCGAATACATGCAGGATTCATGGAATCCCTCCATCCCGGGGCCGCTTGCGCGGACCAACCTCCTGCTCTCCTCCATGCAGGAGTTCTCGGCCCCGCCTTCACTGATCCCGCTGATCAGGCTCGGGCAGCAATATGCCGAGATGACAGAGGGTCTTTATGACCCTGCCGTGGCAAAACTCACCCGGCAATACAAGCCCGCGACTCCTACCATGGAATCCGAGGCAAATCGGAAAGTCTCCTTCCTTGATAACGCCGAGATCATCAATGACATGCCTTCCGCACTGGATATCGAAATCAGCGGTTATCGCCTGCGCAGCAACAACCCCCATACGAGTCTCGATTTCGGTCTGATGAAAAAAGGCTATGCACTGGAAATCTGCGCCCAGCTGCTACGTGATGCCAATATCTCGAACGGCTCCATCAAGATTGGCGCGGACATTCGGACGCTCGGTTCCCGTTCGGGACAGCCCTGGCATGCAGCGATCCCGCGTGGCGATGCAGACGGCATCCTCGGAACCCTGGATATCGTCAACGAAGCGATCATGAGCCTGTCGCAGTTCAAGCCCCAGTCGACCGGCAGCAGCTATACAGGTTACCCGGTGATCGATCCGGACACCGGTCAGCTGGTCAGCCATACGAGATCCGTCACCGTCATCCATCCGGATGCGGTACATGC
>JARFQQ010000100.1 GCA_029287695.1 Gammaproteobacteria bacterium
ACACTCGGGAGCGTCGAGGGCGCGACCATCGAACTCAACAGCCAAACCCCGCTCACTGCAGTGTTCTTTTTCTCCATGAGCAACCCGGTGGCGCTCGGCGCCTTCGACCGCTTCCCGGACAGCATTCACCGGGCCGCCGAAACCGTCGGGATCGCCCTGCATGTCGACCGCCCGCCAAATGTACTCGACATGCAACAGCGTACGCTCGTGCCGATTGTGATCGACAGCGACGGCAGTATCGCGCAGGCGTTTGGCGGTATCGAACTGACACCGGCCCTCTATCTTGTCAGGGAAGGAAAAATCCTGCTTCATCAGCAAGGACAGCTCGATTATGATGCCATGAATGCAACCATCCTGATCCAGTAACCGGAGCGTCCCATGTGGCTCAAGGGTTTTCACCTCTTTTTCATGACTGCCTGGTTTGCGGGCCTCTTCTACCTGCCGCGTATCTTCGTCAATCACGCCGAGATCACAGACGAGGCAACCAGCGAACGCTTCAGGATGATGGAGCGCAAGCTCTACAGGTTCATCACCCCCTGGATGATCCTGACAATCGTCTTTGGTCTCTGGATGCTCCATGATTACGCCTGGGCGGTCTGGGGACACATGCTCTGGCTGCACATCAAGCTTGCCCTGATCGCCGGGCTTGTCGGCTACCATTTCTGGTGCGGCCGGATCGTCAAAACCTTTGCCGAGGAGCGCAACCGGCGCAGCCATGTCTGGTATCGCTGGTTCAACGAGATACCCGTGCTGCTCCTGCTGGCAATCGTCTACCTGGCCTCGATCAAGCCCTTCTGAAAAGAGCGCCCCTCCGGGGCCATCCTGCTTTTTTGCCCGTTGCGGTCACCGGCTGCCGCCACAAAGCCCGCCTGAAAAAAGTTCAGAAATTTTTCCCACAGGGCATATCAACGCATCAGAAACTGCTTATTTTTTTCAATCCCGCACGGCTCTGCGGTTTCCTGATTTCTCCCACAATTTATCCACAGGTGATTCACAGTTTTCCACAGCCTTTTAAGCCATGAACCACAACATCTTGTGGTTGACTCCTCAGGAATTGCGTATATATTGTATTTCCACTACCCCGCCAAATATCCGGCGCCATGCCAGTTCGTGATGGCCTAACCGGGAAGGGGAGTCACTTTATATTTCGACCTTGACGCACCGTAAGCACTACAGCCCAGTGTCGAAATTACCGGCAGGCATGCCGCCGGTCCCGGATGGAGGACACGAGCCAGACACCTTCTCCGGCTTTGGAGCCCATCACCAGTAATCGACCCTTTTCAGGAGGAAGCATGGCCACAGCCACGCCTGCAGATTCGACATCAGAACCGATCGCCGTCCCGCCGACGGCCGCCGCCCAGGCATCAACAACAACCGAAGAGCTGAAAAGCCTGGCCCCCAACGAATTCCATGTGATCCGCCGCAACGGCAAGGTCACGGGGTTCGACGCGAGCAAGATCGCTGTGGCCCTGACCAAGGCATTCCTCGCGATCGAGGGTGGCAGCGCCGCTGCTTCTCCGCGCATCCACGAGACTGTCCGTGACCTCACACATCAGGTTGTCGATGCCCTGACGCGCCGTATGCCCGACGGCGGTACTGTCCACATCGAGGATGTACAGGACCAGGTCGAACTCGCACTCATGCGCTCCGGTGAGCACAAGATCGCGCGCGCCTACGTCCTCTACCGCGAGGAACAGGCCAACAAGCGCGCCGAGGAGGCTGCCGCGAGCGGCGAGGTCGAGGAAGCGCATATCGTCGATATCACCCTGGCCGACGGCAGCAAGACGCCACTCGATGTGACGCGTCTCAAGGCGCTCGTCACCGAGGCCTGCAAGGGACTCGAGGACGTCTCCGCCGACAAGGTTCTCGAAGACACCTGCAAGAATCTCTTCGACGGCGTGAAGGAGAAGGATGTCGGCCAGACGCTGGTCATGGCCGCACGCACGCTCATCGACCAGGAACCCAACTACTCCCATGTCGCGGCGCGCCTGCTGCTCGATTCCATGCGCCGCGAGGCCCTCGGCTTCCTGAAGATGGACACGGGCGTCGCGACCCAGGAGGAGATGGGCGCCGTCTATGGCGACTACTTCAAGGCCTACGTCAACCGCGCCGCCGAACTCGAACTGCTCGACACGCGGCTGACCCAGTACGATTTCGAGAAGCTCAACGCAGCCATCAAGCCCGAGCGCGACCTGGCCTTTACCTACCTCGGTCTGCAGACACTCTTCGACCGCTACTTCATCCACGACGCAGACGGGACCCGCTTCGAGCTGCCGCAGGCGTTCTTCATGCGCGTCGCCATGGGCCTGGCAATCAACGAGATCGACCGCGAGGAGCGTGCCATCGAGTTCTACAACCTGCTGTCGAGCTTCCGCTTCATGAGCTCCACGCCGACGCTGTTCAACTCCGGCACCCTGCGCCCGCAGCTCTCGAGCTGCTACCTGACGACGGTTTCCGACGACCTCGACGGCATCTACAGCGCCATCAAGGACAACGCCCTGCTCTCCAA
>JARFQQ010000065.1 GCA_029287695.1 Gammaproteobacteria bacterium
GGTGTGCTCGTCATGCTCTACTTCGGTTTCAGCCTCGGAGTGATCCTCGGGGTGGGCCTCGCGGTCTGGGTCATCTGGTTATCAGTGGTGGCGGTGCGCGACCAGCTCAGGGGCAACCGCCGGCTGGGCTCGATACCGCGAGGTTTCTGGGGCATGATTCTCGGGCATCTCGGTGTCGCGGTCTTCACCATCGGGGTAACACTGACATCCATCTACAGTGTTGAAAAGGATGTTGGACTCGGGGCTGGTGAGAGCTATGAACTCTCCGGCTACACCTTTACCTTCAATGAAATCAGGGAAATCGAAGGCCCCAACTACAGTGGAACGCGCGGCATCGTTACGGCAACCGACGGTGACTACAGCGTCATGCTCTACCCGGAGAAGCGCACCTATTTCTCGAGTAGCATGCCGATGACAGAAGCAGGTATCGATGCAGGTCTTACACGTGACCTCTTCGTCGCGCTGGGTGAACCACTCGGTAACGGCAAATGGGCCGTGCGCCTCTATCACAAGCCTTTCATCCGCTGGATCTGGCTAGGCTCGCTCATCATGGGCATCGGCGGCGTCGTTGCAGTGACTGACAAGCGCTACCTGAGGATGGCACGACGCAAAAAAGCCACGGCAGCCTCCGTCTCCTCTCGCGGAGCCACTGCATGAAGTCATTGCGCTTTGCGATCCCGCTGATCATTTTCATCGGGCTCATGCTTCTCATGCTGAAGGGCCTGTGGCAGGATCCGAAACTCGTCGATTCGCCACTCATCGGCAAGCCTGTGCCGGACTTTTCTCTGCCGGAGCTGCTGGACCCGTCGAAGAGCGTCGAACCCGAACAGTTCCTCGGGGAGGTCTGGCTCCTGAATGTCTGGGGCTCCTGGTGTCCCGAGTGCTGGCGGGAGCATGGATATCTCGAGGAACTCTCGACGCGCCACGGCCTGACGGTCGTCGGTATCAACTGGCGTGACGAGACGGCCGACGCCCTCGACATGCTCAGGCAAGCCGGCAACCCCTATACGGCAATCGGCGTCGACCCTGAGACCACGGCGGTACTCGATCTCGGCGTCTACGGTGCGCCCGAATCCTACCTGATTGACAAGCAGGGCATTATCCGTTTCAAGCAGGTCGGGGCGGTCACACCGCAATTGTGGAACAGCGAACTCGAGGTACTGGTGAAGAGGCTCAGAAGTGAAGGATAAGATTCGCTTGTACAAAAGACTGCTACTGTTGCTGGTCCTGCTTGCGGGCAGTCCCGCAATGGCCGCTATCGAAACCTACGAATTCGATACGCCCGAACAGGAGGCCCTGTTCAAGAAGATGATCGTGGAACTGCGCTGCCTCGTCTGTCAGAACCAGAATCTTGCAGATTCCAACGCCGAGCTTGCAGTGGACCTCCGCGAGAAGACCTACGAGATGGTCAAGGCCGGCAAGAGCGAGGCCGATATCATTGAATACATGGTGGCCCGCTATGGTGATTTCGTGCTCTACCGCCCACCGGTCAAGTCCTCGACCCTTTTCCTCTGGCTCGGGCCACTGCTGTTCTTAGCCATCGCCATTATCGTGGCCATCCGTTTCATACGCTCACGCCAGGCCGTCGGGGCCGACCCCGAGCTGACGGATGAACAATTGCAGGTGGCGCGTGACCTCTTGAACAAAGAGAACAAATCATCATGATCACATTCTGGCTGATAGCCGGCGTCATGTTGCTGCTGGCACTGCTGCTCCTTGCACGAGCCTTGCTGTCGCGCAGGGAAAGCATCGAGGTCGACAGGAACGAGCAGAACCTCCTGATTGCCGAAGAACGCCTGCAGGTTGCCGAGACCGAGTTCGCTGACAAGGAGATCAGCGAGAGCGAGTATCTCCAGATCAAGGCCGAGATCGAGAACACCCTGGCCGATGAACTTGCCCAGAAGAAAGGAAAGCGTATCGGGACCAGTAATGCCGGGGCAGTCGGCACGGCCGTCATCGGCCTGGTTCTGCCACTCTTCGCTCTTGCCATGTACGGATTGCTCGGTAGCCCGGATTTCATCGACACCGTGTCTCGCCAGAGCGCTGTGGAGACACAGCCGCACGGCCAGGCCACCGGCGAGCAGCCACAGTCTTTCGAATCCATGGTAGAAACCCTCGCGAGCAAGCTCGAGCAGGATCCGGACAACCTCGAGGGCTGGTTCCTGCTTGGCAGAAGTCTCATGAGTCTCGGTCGCTATGACGAGGCCAAACAGGCATTCGAGGTCGTCAACAGCAAGCTGCCCGAGCCGCAGGCCGGCGTACTGCTGGCGCTGGCAAATGCCGTGGCCATGGGTCAGGAGGGACGTCTCGAGGGTCGTCCGGCAGAGCTCGTTCAACAAGCGCTTGTGCTCGATTCACAGAACACGACCGCCCTCTGGCTGGCAGGGATGGCTGCAGAGGAGAGCGGAGAACTCGAAAGCGCACTGCGCTACTGGGAGCAGGCTGAACCATTGCTCGCGGATGACCCTGAAAACCAGGCTGAACTGCGTGGCATGATGCTCGAAGTCGCCGACAAACTCGGGCGCACCTTGAGTTTTGAGGACACTGCTGTCAATCAGCAGCCTGAGACCTTCGAGGTGCCAAAAGCGTCTCCTGCACCGGGCGATATGGCCAAACAGGTTCGCGTGCGGGTGTCCCTCTCGGAGGATGCGCTCGCTGCAGTCTCACCGGAGGATACCGTTTTCATCTTTGCCAGGGCCGTGTCCGGCCCTCCGATGCCGCTGGCGGCGGCGCGGTACCAGGTCAGGGAGCTGCCACTCGAACTCACGCTCGATGACAGCATGGCGATGATGCCGCAGATGAAGATCTCGACGTTCGACGAGGTCAATGTCAGTGCCAAGATTTCCATGAGCGGAAGCGCGGATGTCTCACCGGATGACAGGAGCTCCGGGATCATGCGCGTCCAGCTGCCGATGACTGGTGTCGTCGAACTGGTCATCCGCTAGAGAGATCGGGTCCGCGTGGCACAGCATTCTGCAGACAGCATCATGGAACCGCGCAGAGCGATGCGTTCAGGCTATCTTTATCTCGAAACCCGTGACGACCATCCGGGGATGGTGCGTGTGCGCGAGACGACCGAATTGCCCTCGACGCAACAGGGTCAGGCGGGTGCGAGGATTCGTGCCATCAGCAGTTACCAGGATATCGATGCTGCTGCCATGCATGTGCACGAGCATCTCAAGCGACATCTTCTCGATGTCGATACCCATCTCTACGAGGTTTCACTGGCCGAGGCGCTGGCCGCACTGCGTACCCTGTCACTGACTTGCAGAATGGTCTGGACAGACCCCGCGATCGACCAGGAGACGCTCGATGCGAGGGATGCATTCATCAAGGATCACAAGAGCGGTCGCAG
>JARFQQ010000083.1 GCA_029287695.1 Gammaproteobacteria bacterium
TGTACAAGTCGTCGGCAGCGTCAGATGTGTATAAGAGACAGGATCACGCTCGTGACGCCTGTCATCGCCCTGATGATCGGTCATCTCTTCAATGCAGAGAGTATTGGCCTTTACGAGTGGGCCGGCGCCGGGGTGATCCTTGCGGCGCTGGTGAGTTATGTCTATGGCGACCAGCTGTTGCGCAGGGCCATGGTCGAAGAGCGCTGACCTGCGGCGTATTTGCCGGGGCCGGCAAGGGCGTGCATGCGCATCGATTATGCGCAGTGACTCTTCAGTGTGCGCGATGCGTGGTGGAGAGGAGCCGGGAGGCGAATGCTCATCAGCGTGCCGATGCTTCCCGGCATCGCGATGATCTTCAGCCGGTGATTCAGGGTTGCCGTTGCGAACGCATGTTCATCACGGCAATCAGG
The DNA here is from genome assembly GCA_029287695.1 of Gammaproteobacteria bacterium. Lineage (GTDB taxonomy): Bacteria > Pseudomonadota > Gammaproteobacteria > Chromatiales > Chromatiaceae > Sva-25. The sequence continues at coordinate 411 of JARFQQ010000083.1, forward strand.
TAAAAAGTGTGAGTACGCCTGTATAGCCATAAAGGGTGTCATGGTGTATCTCGCCGTTGGCGAAAAAGCCGGTCAGTGGAAAGTCTCCGAGGGCCTCGTGGATCATTCTGACCTCGCGCGATTCGCCGGGAAACTGTTCACGTCCGCGGCCAAGGCAGGACACGTAGACACCGCCCTTCGGTGTCCCCCCCAGACGACTGCCCAGCTTCTCGAGCATCAGGCGCATGTCCTGCTCGGCTGATTCCTCGCTGCGGGTGCAGAAGAGCAGCTCCTCGCCTTCCGTGAGGTAGTCGTTGATGGCGAATAGCTTGTTGTCCGTGTCGACGCCGACCAGATTGCGGACGCGGTAATCGCTCTTGTCGCTACCGGCGATGCAAAGACCGGCGAAGATATTGCCTGCCTGCTGTTGCAGCGCTTCGAATGCTTCAATACCAAGATCCTGCATCATCACTTCGAGAGCCGGGTTGTCGTCGAGTGTGAAGGCAACGTTTTCCTGTGCTTTCGTGATGCGGTGCTTGGCACCGACAGGACTGCAGCCCTGGGTGAGATTCGTCAGCACCCCGACCTCCTCGGAAAAGACGACGCCTGAAATGCCGCCGTTGAGAACATCATCGGCCACCTGGTAGTGCGCATCTCTCGAGGAAGAGAGGCCGCCGACCAGGAAACCGTTTTCGAGCCGCTGTTGTAACCCGGTGATCAGTTGCTGGGTTTCCGGATTCAGGGGGTCGCCGTGAATCAGTGCGAAGCTGGTGGAGAAGGTCTGCAGGGCAGGTGGAAGTCCATCCAGGTCCTTTGCCTCGCTGATGAGGGGAAGCATCGCAAAGCTCTGTTCCGGGAAGTGTGCCAGCATGATGCTTGCGGCAGGCTGTTCGTAGAGCTCGACATCATTGCTGATGATGCCGAGCCCGACTGTCCCGGTCCATTGCCGGATGCCTGTCAGGGATTTGCACTGGCGCAGGAGGCTTCCGAATTCATCGGCCATGGCGTCGGTGACGTAAATGAAACCGAAGTTGGCGCCTGGAGGTATGTCGGCAAGCTGGCGCAGTGTGTCATCGATGACGGCGCTGACGTCCTCATGCTGGCTGCGGATACTCATGAACTGCTTCATGCGCACAGTCTATGGTGTTGCCTGGTCTCTGCACCCATGTGGATTCTGGAGGAATTCATCATATTCCGAAGAGCGCCGCATCATCGGCTTGCCAGTTTCTGTGACGACAGCTGATGTGTTTAGTGCATGATTCTGATAAGTTTATGTCTGTGCATCTCAGGGGGCGGTCATACACCACGTGAAGATAATAACAACCGGCAGATGACAGCATCGGAGCTATTCAGGCGTATCAGGTACATGCTGATCCCGACGTTCGACCAGATCGGCGAATTGCGGGACCCCGGCACGCTGAAGGTCGATATTCTCGCGGGCGTAACTGTTGCACTGGTCCTGGTGCCCCAGTCCATGGCCTACGCCCAGCTTGCCGGCCTGCCTCCTTACTACGGGCTCTACGCATCTTTCCTTCCCCCGATGGTCGCTGCGATCTTCGGCTCTTCCCGACAGCTTGCCACCGGCCCGGTTGCTGTTGTCTCATTGATGACCGCAGCCACACTCGAGCCACTCGCCACGGCCGGCAGCGAAGGTTTCCTGGTCTATGCCACCCTGCTCGCAATCCTGATCGGGCTCTTCCAGATGGCGCTCGGTCTGCTGCGTCTTGGGGTTATCGTCGATTTCCTGTCGCATCCTGTGGTCGTCGGTTTTACCAATGCGGGGGCTATCATCATCGGGACCTCGCAACTCGGCAAGCTCTTCGGGGTTGATGCGGAGAAGGCCGAACGTCATTACGAAACTGTCTACAACACCATGCTTGCGGCACTCGACAGCATGCACTGGCCGACCCTCTGGATGGCGATCATCTCGATCACCATCATGGTCGCACTGCGGAGATGGTCACCGTCCCTGCCAAACGTACTGATCGCTGTGGTGCTCACGACCCTGCTCTCCTGGTTCACGGGTTATGCCGAAAAGGGTGGCGCGATCGTCGGCAACATTCCGAAGGGACTGCCGGAGTTCGCATTGCCCCGATTCGACATGGATATCATTCTCGAACTGGCAACATCCGCAATCATCATCTCGCTGATCGGTTTCATGGAGGCCATCTCCATTGCGAAAGCGATGGCAGCCCGTACGCGGCAGCGTCTCGACGCCAACCAGGAACTCGTCGGGCAGGGACTCTCGAATATCGTTTCAGGACTGTTCAGCGGATATGCGGTGTCCGGCTCCTTTTCGCGTTCGGCTGTCAACATCGGTGCAGGTGCGCGCACCGGCTTCTCGTCGATCGTGACCGGACTCGTCGTCGGCCTCACGCTACTGTTCCTGACACCACTGCTATACCACCTGCCCCAGGCAACACTGGCCTCGATCATCATCATGGCGGTCATCGGTCTCGTGAAAATCAAACCGATCGTGCATGCCTGGAAGGCTGAGAAGCATGATGGCATCGTCGCAGTGACGACATTCATTCTGACCCTCGTCATGGCCCCGCACCTCGACAAGGGGATCCTCGTCGGGGTAGTGCTCTCCATGGGGCTTTTCATCTACCGCACCATGCGTCCGCGTTTTGCCAGGGTCGCGCGTTTTCATGACGGTACCTTTCGTGATTTGAAAATCCACCCGCAGCTCAGAACCTGTCCGAACATCGTCGTAATCCGCTTTGACATGTCGCTCTACTATGCGAATGCCGGCTACTTCGAGACCAAGGTGCTGCAGGTCTTTGCAGATCATCCGGACGCAAAATTCATCATTCTCGATGCCGAAGGGATCAATATGCTGGATTCCACCGGCGAGATGATTCTTACGCAATTGCGTGACCGCCTCGATGCAGCGGGCGTGAAGTTCCTTGTTGCCCGCATGAAACGCCAGTTCATGCAAAGCATGCGCAAGACCGGCGCCATCGAGATCATGGGTGGAGAGAGTTTCTTCTCACGCCTGACTTTTGCCCTTGCCTACGCCTGGACTGACATCAAGTGCGACAGTTGCGACAACGGCAAGCACTGTCCCTACCGGGTTTCAGTTGCAAAGCAGGAGTACGAACAGCGGATGGGAGCAACCGTCGAAGAGCTGACGGAAGGCAGGCCGCTCGGTTCCGGCGACGATGAAGCGGTCAAGCGTCCGGCCTGAGCATACGGGCCCTTGTATCGCTATTGAAGGAGGGACCTCTCCTCTGTGCAACGCGTCAGTAGGCCAGGTCGTCAAGTGAGTCATGCAGCAGCAGAGTCGCCGTGAACAGCGTCTCACTCTTGTCGCCCGTCAGGTAGCCGAGTTCCAGCAGCGTCAGCAGCATGCCGCCACTCTCACCCTCTGCCGCATCCTTCACATTGATGGTGAATTCGAGCGCGGCCTCTTCGCCGGGTGCGACTCTGAGTGGCTGTCCCAGTTCGAAAACCTGCGTCTGTTCGCGCCAGTCGAGTACCGCGCTCTCGATTCCGGGGCGCAGGTTCGTCGCAATGATCTCGGCATCCGCATCGCCGCCCCACGAGAGCTGATGCGTGAAACGCAGGTCGCTGACAGTCAAGGCGACATGGCCTCTGTTCGCGAGCCTGATTCTGATAACCGCTGTTTCGATGTTGGAGGCGAGATAGTCGATGAAATCGAATGGCCAGTCGTTGTCGCCATCATAGATATGCCGCGCCGGATTCTTGACCTGGTCGGCCGGCACAGTCGAATAGAACTCCGATTTCAGTTGCTGCATCGCCTGCTTGTCGGCTCTTGCGTCGTAGAGGTGGTACCAGATCGTCCTGTGTATCTGCTCGTCGATCACCCATTCGAGGCTGTGATAGAGCGTTCCATCGCTGCCGGGGTGGAGGGCGCCATGACCAAGAACGCGATAATCGGGATTCCCTTCGATGCTGTCACCCACTGGCACTTCCTGACTGAGCTGGAGTACATCCGCCAGCTCCGGCTCGATATCCTGTGCCCTGACCTTGCGCAGTTGCCAGTTACCGTACCTGTCGACCGGGCTGGTCGGCGTCTGCAAGGTAATCGATTCGATGACGAGTCCATTACTGGCGGAAGCCACCGGGGTCAGTATGAAGAGGAGTAGCAGGAGGGATAGTCTTGTCATGACTTGCCTGTTGAGAGATGGAAGGGTGCGGTCTGATAACCGGCCCGTGATTGAACAGTTGTTTCGTACACTATCACAACAGCTGTCGAAGACTGGCTCAAGGGTTTCACTCCCGTTTTCAGGATTGGCGTTCGGCTTCTGCAGCAGCTTCATGGAAGGTATAAGATTAAAAGAGTGATGAGCAACTCAGCGAGGATGTCGACCGGCCATGAATGGTGAACAGAGACCACTCTACAGGATGCCGAACTGGCTCGTTTTCCTCTTCATTTTGCTGGTTGCGGGTGTCGTCCTGCGGTTTCCTGCGGGACCGGATGAGCCCGTTGCGGACGTTGCCTATTCTACCTTCAAGCAACTGCTTGCCGATGACAGCATCAAGACTGTTACGCTGCGCGGAAACGCCGTTGAAGGCGAATTGCATGCGGCTGAAACCCTCGGGCCCGAGGATCAACTTGCAAGCCGTTTCAGGACGCGTATCCCGCAATTCGGTGATGATGCGTTGCTCGGGCAGCTTGAGCAAAGGAGTGTCGAGGTGGAGGTCGCGGACGGGGAGGGCGCAAGCCCGCTGGTCAGTTTCCTGATCGCCCTGCTGCCATGGGTGATCTTCCTGGGCTTTTTCTACTGGCTCATGCGGCAGGCGCGCCGCAACATCATCGGCGGCGTCGGTGGCCAGAGCGAGTTGCGCAAGTTCCTGCAGCCGCCGGTCGAGCAGGCGGAAAAGCCACCCGTGACATTCGATGATGTCGCTGGGCAGGAAAATGCCAAGCGCGAGGTCAGTGAACTCGTGGAGTTCCTGCGTGATCCCGAGCGTTTCAGGCGGCTTGGTGCGGATGTTCCCCATGGCGTGCTGCTCATGGGCGCGCCCGGAACAGGAAAAACACTCCTGGCCCGCGCGCTGGCGGGCGAGGCTGGCGTTCCTTTCTTCTCGATCTCGGCTTCCGAGTTCATCGAGGTCTTTGTCGGCGTTGGCGCATCGCGTGTCAGGAAGCTCTTCGAGGCCGCCAGGGAACAGGCGCCGAGCATCCTTTTCATCGATGAGCTCGACAGCGTTGGTCGTACCCGTGGAACGGGGCTTGGCGGGGGACACGACGAGCGGGAGCAGACACTGAACCAGATACTCGCGGAGATGGATGGCTTTTCAGGTCACGAGGCGGTGATCGTGCTTGCTGCGACCAACAGGCCGGATGTGCTCGACCCGGCGTTGTTGCGTCCCGGGCGGTTCGACCGTCATGTCATGCTGGACCTTCCTGACAGCAAGGATCGCCTGGCCATCCTCAAGGTGCACAGTCGCAAGGCGAAACTTGGCGACGATATCGATCTCGGGAAAATTGCCGGGGGTACGCCGGGTTTTTCGGGCGCGGATCTCAGAAACCTCGTCAATGAGGCGGCATTGCTGGCAGCCCGGGAGAACAGCGAAAGTGTGCAGATGCACCATTTCGAAAATGCGCGCGACAAGCTGATCCTCGGGACAGAGCGGACTCTGAGCATCCAGCCGGAAGAGCGCCACCGCCTGGCCGTCCACGAGGCCGGGCACACAGTTGTGGGATGGTTCCTGCCTTATGCCGACCCGCTCTACAAGGTTTCCATCCTGCCGCGAGGCAAGGCGCTGGGCGGCACCCAGCTGATTCCCGAGAAGGAGCGGCATACCCTGCCCGAGCAGTATCTGCATGACCAGCTTGCGCTCATGATGGCCGGTCGCACTTCAGAGAGACTCTTGCTTGGCAGTGTCAGTTCGGGTGCCGATGACGATATCCATCGCGCCACCGTGCTGGCAAGGGCGATGGTCTCGCGCTGGGGGATGTCTGACACCGTCGGACCTGTCGATCTTCGGGAGAGCGAGGAACATCCCTTTCTCGGGCGCGAAATCGCCCAGCCCCGGCATTTCAGCGAGAGTTCGGCGAAGGATGTCGATGACGCGGTGAGGTCGCTTCTGATCATGGCCGAGAAACGTGCCGGCGAACTGCTCGAGGATCATCGCGCGCAACTCGATCTGCTCGTGCGGCTGCTCGAGAAGGAGGAAACACTGCATCGTGCACAGATCGAGGATTGCCTCGGGCCGGTCACGAACCGGGAGAGGGGTAACTGGATCTCGGTTGCCGGCTGATCCGGCCTTCCCGGTAGATCGCCATCTCCCTTGCATGCCGTTGCCTGTCGGGATCCGGCTCTGCGGGTACCGTCCGGATGCCGTCGACATAGTCGTGCCGCAGGCCGGCAGCAAGCGCCCCGCGCAGTACATGTTCCCTGTACCAGGTGTAGGGCCTTAGCGCCGGATCGATTCGGGTCGCCCGGTAGGTTTCTGCGCGCATCGTGCAACCGCTGTTGTCAGCAACCACCACGGAGCATCGTTCATATCCCGCTCCGGTTCCCTCAATGTGATCCAGGACAGCGAGTTGATCCCTCTCCAGCAGGAAAAGAACCCCGTGCACAGAATCCCGGGGTTCCCCGGTCCGCCAGGCATCGCACTTGGCCGAGCCGTCCTTTCCGATCTTGTGGAACATCAGCCTGTGATCCTGAAGGGTGGCAATGCCGAGAGGTTCTGCGCTCGATACGCGCATTTTCAGGCGCATCCGGGACATGTTGGAGCCGTAGGCAAAATAGTGGACAAGGCTGGTCATGCGATCACTGATTGCTCATCAATGGCTTCAGCAGAGTCTCTCCAGTTCCCTTGCATAAGGGGCGATGTCGCCAATCTCTCTCGTGACCCACTCCCTGTCATAGTAGGTGTCGAGATAACGCTCTCCGCCGTCGCACATGAGGGTCACGATCGATCCCTCTTCGCCCCTGTCGCCCATTTCCCGTGCGGCCTGCAGCGCACCCCAGAGGTTGGTGCCGGTCGATCCGCCTGCCTTTCGCCCGGTCTGCTGTTCCAGCCAGTAGATGGATGCAATACTGGCAGCATCGGGCACCCGGAGCATGCTGTCGATGACGTCAGGCTGGAAAGAGGGTTCGACGACTGGTCTGCCGATTCCCTCGATGCGGCTGGCCCTGTCGGATGTGATCGTGAAATCACGGGAAACAAAGCTGTCATGGAAAACCGAGTTCTCGGGGTCGACGACCAGGAGTTCCGTGTCATATGCCTTGTAGCGGATGTAGCGTCCGATGGTTGCGGAAGTGCCTCCCGTTCCTGCACTCATGACGATCGTGCGCGGAATCGGGTGCGGCTCCTGTTGCATCTGGCAGAAGATGCTCTCGGCGATGTTGTTGTTGCCACGCCAGTCCGTCGCCCGTTCAGCGTAGGTGAACTGGTCCAGAAAGTGCCCGTCGAGTGACTCTGCCAGCCGGACCGACTCGTCGTGCATCTGCGAGCCGTTCTCGACGAAATGGCAGCGTCCACCATAGAACTCGATGAGCTCGATCTTGCTCTGCGCCGTCGATGCCGGCATGACCGCCACGAAGGGCACACCGATCATCCGCGCGAAGTAGGCTTCTGAAACAGCCGTACTGCCGGAGGAGGCCTCGATGACTGTTGTTTCCGGGCCGATCTTTCCGTTGCAAAGGGCATAGAGGAACAGCGAACGGGCAAGCCTGTGCTTGAGACTGCCGGTTGGATGGGTGCTTTCATCCTTGAGGTAAAGATCGATGCCCGGCAGGGAGGGCAGCTCGAGCCGGATCAGGTGCGTATCCGCGGAGCGCTGGTAATCTGCGGTGATCTTCTTGATCGATCTGTGTATCCAGTCATGCATGGGGCGCGGCCAGGAGTGAGTTAATGCGTAACAGGGTCATGGATGAGCGGTCATGATTGTCTTTGTGATTGTACTGGATAATAAAGAGAGGATGCAGAGAGCGGTGCATGCATGGGCTATCCCTCTCGCGCTTTGCTTCTTTCCGGCCTGAAGGTCAGAAGAACGCCTGCGCAAGAAAGCCGGTGATGATGGCGATACTGAACACCGAGAAGAGAAAGGCCAGCAGGATCTGCCAACGGAACATGCGTTGCAGCATGACGACTTCAGGCAGCGATGCGCCGGCTCCGCCGATGACGAGGGCGATCACGGCACCGATACCCATGCCCTTGGCGGTGAGTGTCATGGCGATGGGAATCATCGTCGAGCCGCGCACATAGAGTGGTACACCGATGATAGCGGCCAGCGGGATGGCCCAGAGATTGTCACTGCCCGCGTACTCGACGAGCCAGGCATCGGGGACAAAACCGTGCGCAAAGGCGCCGATCAGGACACCGATCAGCACGTGTGGCAGGAAGCTGCGGAATTGCGCAACGGCCTCGTTGAACAGGCGTTTCGCCTTGGCCAGATACGGATTCGGCACTCGCTTTTCCGGGCTGGCGCCAATATCCGGGACATCAAGTGAGACGGTGACGGGTTCGCTCCCGGTAGCGGGGGAGCAGCAGGGTGCCTTCTCTTTCGCGCCCAGTGTTGTCAACGGCACACTGACACTGACCGGTGCCGGCTTCTCTTCCAGGAGATCGCGCTTGACGAAGCGGGCGAAGTTGGCGCGCTCCATGAGCCAGGACATGCTTATCGCCATGGCAAGCGCCATCCCCGTATAGAGAAGTGTCAGCTCGATGCCGAAAGTGATCCAGAAGAGTGTCACGATGATCGGATTGACCAGTGGCGAAGTGAACAGCAGCGTCATCGTCGGGCCGAATCCGGCGCCGGACTTCAGGAGTCCC
>JARFQQ010000090.1 GCA_029287695.1 Gammaproteobacteria bacterium
GGCCAGTCGCGTCACGGTATCTCTGTGACAGCTGACCGTCATTCTTTGGATGAAACCACTCTGCGCTGCTTCGAACCCAGCTGGCGGGTTTTCCTGCGGCCAGCCAGGCGATCCCGCGCGCAGTCGCCTCATGCTGATTCGAACGCATGACTGGCAGGCTGGCGAGATTTGCGAGTTTCTGGCAAACAAGGTCCTGCCTGGAGAGACCGCCGCTGATATGAATCTGCCTGATGCCCGGGATGATTGCCTGAAGCAGCGAGAGATTGTTCATGACGAGAAACAGGATGCTCTCGACAAGGCTGGCAACAGCCGCGGTATTTTCCGGCCGGGAGATCACCGCACCACCGGGATCACGCCAGCAGGGTGATGGGCCGTCCATCCACCATGGAGAGCCAAAGCCGCCGACACTGTTCACGAAGAGCAGCTGCGGGGCAGGGCATTGCTGCAGGGCATCGCTGACCGCAGACGGCGATGTGTCCAGGCCATGCTGTTTTTCAGCCCAGCGCAGTGCGGCACCGGTGCCATTGACAGTACCCTCGAGCAGGTAGCTTCGTTCCCTATCGGCACTGTCGCAAAGCCCCGAGAGCAGTGCATCATGGATCATGAGCCTGGATCCCGTCGGTTTGAGTACAAAACCACCGCTACCCAGATTGACCAGAACTGCATCCGGGGCGATTCCACCATCTGCATGCAGCGCTGCGGTCTGGTCGCCATTGACTGCCTTCAGTGGAATTTCATCTGCATGCAGCCTTCCATATGCAGACCTGATCGGGCATGTCACCGGTAGCCATTGCTTCTCGATACCGAAGCATTCAAGCAGATCCCTGTCCCATTCCGTGCGTTCAAGGTTCCAGAGTTGCGTACGCGATGCATTGGCATGATCCACAAGGCCCGGATAATGAGAGGTGAGGTTCGCAACGATGAAAGCCGCAAGCGGCCCCATTGCGAGTGTCCCGTTCCTCGCTGCCTCCTGCACCTTGCTGTTGTGGTGCAATAGCCAGCGCAGCTTGCTCGCGCCGTAATGCGGCGTCAATGGCAATCCCGTGATTCGGTGAATATCGGCCGAGCGCTCTGCGAGCGTCTCGAGCCAGGCGTGTTCCCGGCGGTCCTGCCAGCTGAGAACGGGCGAGAGTGCCTCGCCTGTCTGCCGGTCCCAGGCGATGACACTCGACCGCTGGGTAGCGAGGCCGGCCGCGGCCGCCCGGACTGCATCGGGAGCATCAAGCGCCTCTGTGATCACCTTGTGCAGGCTCGCCAGGATTTCATTGCCATCCTGCTCTGCATGATGACGGTCTATCCGGTTGAGACCGATTTTCTGACTGGCTGCGGTGATCTGTCTGCCCGCGTCATCGAAGAGAAACGCGCGGGATGACTGCGTACCCTGGTCGATGGCGAGAATGCATTGATTATCCGGCTTCATCGACGGACGACGCCTCCGCGGCATGACCAACGGCTGCGCATATTCACATGCAAGGAAGCTTCAGGGGCTTGCATGCAGCATATCCAGGATTCGGTCGGTCTCGAGATGCCGGAAACCGCGCTTGCAGAGCTCCTCTCCTGTTTCGCGGTCGTTGATCGTGTAGAGCGCCCACCCCCAGTCGCCATGCCAGACATCCCGGTTTTCCATCGGCAGACGCTCGCGGTTGCAGAACAGCCAGCGCGGGTTCAGTGCCTCTGCGATCTCGCGGTTGCGAGCGTTCCACTCCGGAATGACCCAGCCCGTCGCCACTTCGCTAACGGCTTGCAGGCGTTGTACGACACCGGCATCGAACGAGAGGAAGACACACTGGTGGCTGACGGCGTCAAGAGTTGCCAGCACGGTATCAACGACAGCATCGATACCGTAGTGAGTGGCGCTCTCTTCCTTGATTTCGATAAAGGCCGTGGCATCCGTGTAGGCCTGTAACAGTGCCGAGAACTCGGCAAGGGGCGAGATACAGAGATCATGGAAGCGTGTGCCGAAGCGTTCCGGGAAGGAGGCTGGCAGCAGTCGGGCTGTTTCCGAATCGATATCGAACAACCGTCCTCCAGTTCCGGAAAGACGCATGAGTTCGACGTCATGGTAGAGGAACGGCATGCCGTCGGCTGCGAGCTGGACGTCGGTTTCGATATAGCGACCGCCTGCCTCGAGTACAGCCCTGTATCCCTCGATCGTGTTTTCCGGGAAGTGCAGGGGTGAACCACGGTGACCGATCCAGAGGATGCTGCTGTTTGCCGAAGCACGCTTCATGGAAACAGTATAATCGACGGACCCATGCATCACAGGTCACAGTATCCCATTGAGCAAGGAGACGTCATCACCGGGCAACGGCACGCAGATGGTTGCCAACCGGTTGCGCAAGAACATGCGTAACCTCTCGCGCTGGCTGCGCAGTGAAAACATCCGCTGCTATCGCCTCTACGACGCAGACATCCCCGAGTACGCCGTTGCTGTCGATATCTATGAAAGCGATCGCCGACTCGTGCATGTGCAGGAGTATGCGCCACCCAAAAGCATCGATCCGGAAAAGGCGCAGCGGCGCCTCGGAGAAGCGCTGGACGCGGTCAGGGAGGTGCTGGAAGTCGGCGATGACCAGCTCTTCGTCAAGGTGCGTCGCCAGCAGAAGGGTGCTGCGCAATACGAGAAACTCGGAGCCAGTGGCGAGTTTCACGAGGTCAGCGAGGGTGGTTGCCGTTTTCTCGTCAATCTGCAGGACTATCTCGATACCGGGCTCTTTCTCGATCATCGCATCACGCGGTCGCTGCTGGCGAAACTGGCACGCGGCAGGCACTTTCTCAATCTCTTCGCGTACACGGGGGCGGGCAGCATTCATGCTGCGCATGGCGGTGCAGCCTCGACACTGACGATCGACATGTCGAAGACCTACCTCGACTGGGCCAGGCGCAACATGGCGTTGAATGGCTTCACGGGCAAAGAACACCGGTATCTCCAGGCCAACTGCGTCGAGTGGCTCGAAAAGGCCTCCCCGAAACAGAAATTCGGACTGATCTTTCTCGATCCACCGAGTTTCTCCACATCGAAGCGCATGCAAACCGTCTTCGATGTGCAGCGTGATCATGTCATGCTGATCCGTAACTGCATGAAGATACTCGAACCGGGGGGCGTGCTGATCTTTTCCAACAACCTGCGCAAGTTCCGTATGGATTTTGAGGCGTTAGCTGAATTCGTCATCGAGGATATCAGCCGCAAGACACTGCCGAGAGATTTCGAGAGGAATCCGAGGATTCACAGCTGCTGGAAGATTACTTTCTAGTTTTGTTTTTCTCTGCGTGACGGTGTTGGTTTTGTATCGCTTCGCGATGATTAATCTGGATGCGCGCGTCGGCCCGCAGACTTTATCTGGATTGCGGCGGGTGCGCCGCGGCACCTGACTTTACGAAACACGTCCTTGTGGTTCGCCCTACGGGCCGACGGCTTTGCCGTCGTTCAAATTCGCTCCAGGCGAATTTACTCTTTGTATGCCCAAAGAAAAGTCAGCAAAAGAAAAGGCACCCTGCTAACGCGGCCTGCGGCTGCTCTGCGCTTCGCGTCCCTGCCAGGCGCTCGCCAACTCGCTACGCTCAAACAGGCCTCGCTTGCCTCCTGTCAGGGACTGCGATGCTCGACGCGTCAGGAGGGGATTTGAGGGGGCGGATTATTCGATTTCATCTACAGGAGCCGAGTCCTCCTGGCGATCAATCGCCCACGGTGTGGGCTCCTGTGAAAAAGCTCGAAAGTGCGCCAACTGCGACTGGGCGACACCGAGTACCCTAGTGGACTGCGGAACAAGCGAAAAGGTGTCTGAGCGATCGACGATCGCAAGTTCTTTTCGCGCCGCAGGCCGCGAGGAACGCAGGGAACCCGCAGGGTGGCGTCCCGGAGCGAATGGTTTTGGTGACTTTTGCCGGAACAAAAGTCACTCGGGTGCGCGTTAGTAGCCGTTGTCGCACTAACCGGATTTTGCTGTAGGAGCCCACCCCTGTGGGCGATT
>JARFQQ010000223.1 GCA_029287695.1 Gammaproteobacteria bacterium
GTCCTTGTGATTGTCGAGGAGGTCACGCCCCGTTGCTCGCAGTAATTCCCAGTCTTCCGTTGTAAGGTCCGTATAGACAGAGCCCTTGAGAAAAGACCATGAAGCAATGGTCCTTGCCTGCAGAGCGCCGGCCGTCAAAAGCAATAGTAGTGAAAAGCCGACCACAACCTTGAATTGGCAGGATTGCATCGAAATACTCCCTGGTGATTTGATCTGCTGCCCAGTTTAGTGAGGTAGCCCCGACTCTGCCAGCAGGACTCACCCTCAAGACCCCTTTTCTGCAGGCCGGAGGAGCCAGAGAGGCTCATAATCTGACATAAATCAGTCAGGTGGTAATTAAACTGTCACACCCGGAATGGCATGGCTAGAATCGGCCAAATGACAGACCTTATCGAGACAGGTGACGAAGGAACCTCGTCCATTGAGCAGAAAACATGTGCATAGGCATCCCGATGCGCGTCGTCGAGGCGCATTCACATTTTGCGATTTGTGAATCCGGCGACAGGCAGAAACGCGTCAATACCCTTTTCGTCGGCGAGGTCGAGGTCGGGCAGTGGCTGCTTGTCTTCCTCGACAGTGCACGGGAAATCCTGACCGAAGAGCAGGCGATACAACTCAATAATGCCCTGCTCGCCGTCGACCAGGCCATCAACGGCAACACGGATGTCGATCATCTTTTTTCCGACCTGATCGAGCGCGACCGTCTGCCTCCTCACCTGCAACACCTTTCCAGGGAAAACGATGGCTGAACCCGTCGAGGGCAGGCTTAGAATCTGCCTGCAACCGGGCACTCCGGATAATGACGTCGACATCAGTTCCTCACGCCCCGTGACCGCGGCCCGTCTTTTCATCGGCAAGCCTGTCAGCTTCGCTGTGCAGACGATTCCGCTGCTCTTCAATATCTGCGGCAATGCGCAGCTGATCAGTTCACTGCGCGCCATCGAAAGCGCAAACAACGCACCGGCGCATGATGAAAACGAGGAGTGGCGGGAAGCGCTGCTGACACTCGAAACCCTGCGTGAACAGCTCTGGCGGGTCCTGCTCGAATGGCCGCGTCTCTCCTACTACGAACCGGATATGGAAAACCTTGCCCGGTTCAACAGGGAACTGAACCAGTTCATCCAGCTTCTGAGAACTGACCCCGGCATTGCCGTTTCGTCGGATGAACCTACATCGATCCAGATCGATCAGCTGCAATGGCAGCGCCTTGCAAGCAGCATCGAGGAGGAGGTATTCGCAGGCAGTGCAAAATCCTGGCTCGCGGAAAACAGTGGCATCTGTTCCCTCGAACAGTGGTGTGACAGGAACAGGAACCTCCCCGCAGTACTGATTCGGGATATTTTCGACAGGCGCTGGCATTCACTGGGCTTCTCAGATTATTTCCCGTTGAACGTGAAACTCGAGAAGGAGATACGTGACCGCCTCGAGAGTGCAGAGGATGCCGACGAATTCGTACAGCAGCCCGAAATTGACGACTACTGTCTCGAGACAGGCCCCCTGGCACGGCATGACGAGCACCCGCTGATCGAGGACCTCCTCTATCTCTATGGCAACGGCCTGCTGACACGTATGGTGGCGCGCCTCGCTGACATTGCACTTGCACTTGGCACGCTCGGCGACTTCTTCAATGGCAGGCAAACGCTGTCGTTTCGCCGGGGAAGCAGGGGTATTGCATCGGTCGAGGCAGCGCGGGGGCGATTGACACATCGGGTCACGCTCGACGGCGATCGCATAACCGACTACACCATTCTCGCCCCGACCGAGTGGAATTTTCACCCGCGGGGTGTCGTGGCACGCGGGCTGGCCTCGCTCCGCAGTACCAACCATGAGCTATTACGGCAGCAGTCGGAGTTCATCATCCATGCGGTCGATCCCTGTGTCGCCTATGATTTGCAGATAGGAAACGCTGATGCATGAGATGGCGATCAGCGAGAGCATCGTCCAGATCATCGAGGAACAGGCAGAGGCGCAAAATTTCAGCGAGGTAAAAACCGTCTGGCTCGAGATCGGGCGCTTTGCGGGAATCGAGATCGAAGCGCTGCGTTTCACCTTCGATGTCGTCAGCAGGAACAGCGTGGCCGAGGGGTCCTCGCTCGAAATCATCGAAATTCCCGGTACTGCATGGTGCCTGGAGTGTGGTAAAAACGTGGATATCAAGCAACGTTTTGATCCCTGCCCCGAATGCGGTGGCTTCCAGCTGCAGGTTTCCGGTGGCGAAGAGATGCGGATCAAAGAACTCGAGGTTAACTGAAATGTGTACAGTATGCGGCTGCGGTGAGGGCGAGACCCGGATCGAGGGCCACGAGCACGAGCATGACCATGGCCACGATCACGGCCATGCGCATTCACACGACCACTCGCACTCCCGCGATCATCACCACTACGGACAGGGTCCGGCCCGTGCGCATGCTCCCGGAATGGGGCAGCAGCGCATGGTCGAGATCGAGCAGGATATTCTCGGCAAGAATGACCGCTACGCAGCGGGCAACCGCCAGCACTTCGCCGATCGCGGCATCCTGGCGCTCAACCTTGTCTCGAGCCCCGGATCCGGCAAGACAACGCTGCTGACGGCCACACTGGATGCACTCGCCGGCGAACTGCCACTGGCTGTTATCGAGGGTGACCAGGAAACCAGCAATGATGCTGACCGCATCCGTGCGACCGGCGCCCCCGCGCTGCAGATCAACACGGGCAAGGGCTGTCATCTGGATGCGCACATGGTCGGTCATGCCGTTGAGTCTCTCGAACCGGCGGATGGCAGCGTGCTCTTCATCGAAAATGTCGGCAACCTCGTCTGCCCCGCTGCCTTCGATCTCGGCGAAGCGCACAAGGTCGCGATCCTTTCTGTCACCGAGGGCGAGGACAAGCCCATCAAGTATCCGGACATGTTCCAGGCGGCGGACCTCATCATCCTCAACAAGATCGACTTGCTGCCCTACCTGCAGTTCGATGTCGCGAAATGCCTCGAGTATGCCAATCGCGTGAAACCCGGGGTGCAGGTTCTGCAACTCTCCGCCACCAGCGGCGAGGGCATGGAAAACTGGCTGCAGTGGATTCGCATGACACGAGAGGCACGCCTGATCGGTCATCCTGCGCTGCAATTGCCATCGGCGGCAGTGACTGCATAGCAGATGCCGCGAACGGCAGTCGCCTCTGCCGGCATGTATCCGGTTACACTTGTCAGGATACGCGGTATCGTCCAGGGTGTCGGTTTCCGCCCCACTGTCTGGAGAATCGCCCACAGTCTGAACATCGCCGGCGAAGTCAGCAACGACGGTGAAGGTGTACTGGTTCTTCTCGCCTCTCCGGAGAAGTGCGATACCTTCCTGCAGCAACTGCAGGAGCAACTCCCTCCCCTGGCGCGTATCGATGCTATCGAAATCCGCGAAGAGAAGAGCCCGAAGCAGTTCGGAAATTTCAGTATTGTTGCCAGCAGGTCCGACACTGCAAGGACAGGCGTTCCGCCGGATGCCGCAACCTGCCCGGCATGCCTTGCCGAAATCCGTGATCCTGCCAATCGCCGCTATCGTTACCCTTTTACGAACTGCACCCATTGCGGACCCCGCCTCTCGATCATTCACGGGATTCCCTATGACCGGGATCAGACAAGCATGGCAGCCTTCAGAATGTGTCCCGCTTGCCAGCAGGAGTATGACTCTCCCGAGGACAGGCGTTTCCATGCCCAGCCGAATGCCTGTCCGACCTGCGGCCCGCACGCCTGGCTGGAGGAGAGGCATGGACAGCGCATCGAAACGGATGACCCGGTCGCGGAAGCGGCAGAACGACTGGCACGTGGAGACATCCTGGCCATCAGGGGAATTGGCGGGTTTCATCTCGCTGTCGATGCGACCAGCGAGGTGGCCGTCGCCACACTCAGGCAACGCAAGCGCCGGCATGCAAAACCCTTTGCCTTGATGGCCAGGGACATGGCGGTTATCCGTCACTACTGCGATGTCAACGAACAGGAAGCCGCGCTGCTCGCCAGCAGCAGTGCGCCAATCGTGCTGTTACGGCGGAAAGCCGGAGCGCCGCCGCTGCCGGATAGCGTTGCACCCGGTCAGAGACTGCTCGGATTCATGCTGCCCTATTCACCGCTGCATCACCTGTTGCTGGAGACTTTTGCCACGCCATTGGTCATGACGTCCGGCAACCTCTCGGAAGAGCCGCAGGCGACCGGCAATGCAGATGCCCGGGAAAGGCTCGTGAAGATCGCGGATTCTTTTCTGCTGCATGACCGCGAGATCGTCAACCGTGTCGATGATTCCGTTGTCCGCGTCGTGAGCGCACATGAAAGAGTCCTGCGCCGGGCGCGCGGCCTTGCGCCCTCCTCTCTCCCCCTGCCTGAGGGTTTCGAGGATGCACCTGCGATTCTCGCTCTCGGTGGGGAGCTCAAGAACAGTTTTTGTCTGGTGCAGCAGGGCGAAGCGATCCTCTCCCAGCATATGGGGGACCTCGAAGACTTCAGCACCTTCGAGGACTATCTCAAGAACCTCGATCTCTATGCGCGTCTCTACCGGCACGCGCCGGAAGTCATCGCGATCGATGCCCACCCGGAATACCTCTCTTCCAAGCAGGGGCGAAAGCTGGCCGACCGGCATTGCCTGCGACTGGAGGAAATCCAGCATCACCATGCCCATATCGCCGCCTGCCTCGCGGAAAACGGCCATGCAGCGGATGCCGGAGCAGTTATCGGTATCGCCCTGGATGGCCTTGGCTTTGGCAAGGACGGCACGATCTGGGGTGGCGAGTTCCTCCTGGCAGACTATCAGCAGTCCCGGCGCATTGGTTGCCTCAAACCTGTACCGATGCCCGGCGGCACGATGGCGATCCTGGAGCCCTGGCGCAACTGTTTCGCACAGCTGCAGCAAACCGGCGACTGGCCGGCACTCTGCGAGCAGTATGCCGGCCTGGAACTGATCGAGGCACTGCGCAGTATGCCGGTGGAAGCACTTGCAGCGATGATCACGAAGGGCATCAACACGCCCCTGACATCGTCGGCGGGACGGCTGTTCGATGCCGTGGCCGCAGCCGCAGGCATCTGTCGGGAAAAAATCCTCTACGAGGGGCAAGCCGCAATCGAACTCGAAGCGCAAGTTGATGCCAGCCGGCTGGCGGCGACAGAGGGCTACGAATTCGCCATTCTCGATGGCCCCACCCTGCTGCTCGACACTGCCCCGATGTGGCGGCAGCTGATGAAGGACTTGCAGCAAGGGCGAGAGACTGCAATCATCAGTGAACGCTTTCACAAAGGGCTCGCAGTCGCCATTTCCCGCATGGCCCGTAAACTCTCCCGGCAACAGCAAATCGAAACGGTT
>JARFQQ010000020.1 GCA_029287695.1 Gammaproteobacteria bacterium
GACAGCCAGCGAGACCCTGCCGGCCGTCAACAGGGAACTCGCCCAGATCAACGAGCATGCCCTCATCGACTATCTCGAGCAGTTGCAAGAGGATAACTTCACCAGGAAAGTCGAGAAGGCGATCGCCGAACTGCTGCCCAGTGGCGACATCTCCGATGACAAGGTGGCTGAAGTGCTTTTCGTGAGCACGAGAACCCTGCAGCGGCGGCTCTCGGAAGACAAACACACTTACAAGCAAATCCTGGAGTCTGTTCGACACACGCTGGCACAGCAGTATATCCGGGACGAAAAACTCTCACTCAATGAGATCAGCTACCTGCTGGGTTTCAGTGAACAGTCCTCTTTCAGCAGGGCTTACAAGCGCTGGACCGGGCAGTCCCCGACCGAAGCGCGCAATTAGGGATTCTTCGCGCCCTGCCACAACAGAAGTAAAATCCGCTGTTGTTTCACACGCTCCCCGGGGAGGGTCGAGAAACAGATACGGCATTTCCTGAAAAAGAGCGCCTGGTATCCATACCCGCAGGAATCGATACATGCGTCGAATCAACTGATGCCCAGCGTCCGATACCAGCGTGCGATCTTGTTTACCGCGATCACGTAGGCAGCCGTTCGCATGTCGTCGACGTCCGGATCCTCGCTCATCACTTCCCGGATCTGGCGGTAGGCCTCGCGCATGGTGTCATCGAGGCCGGAGCGCACGAGATCGATTTCCCTCGCGCCCTGAAAGAGTTCATCGCGCATCCAGTCGGGCAGAGTCTGGCCTGTTGTAGACTCGAGAGCCGTGACATAGTGGCGTGACTGCGTTTCCTGGTGACGACGCTGCATGCGGCCGTAACGCATATGAGAGAGGTTCTTTGTCCACTCGAAGTAGGAGACAACGACACCGCCTGCATTGATATAAAGATCAGGCAGGATCACGGCTCCCTGTTTCTTGAGAATGGTCTCTGCATCGAACGTGACAGGACCATTCGCGCCCTCGACGATGAGTCGCGCCCGGATACGCTCGGCATTCCCGGTCGTGATCTGGTTCTCCATGGCTGCCAGGATCAGGATGTCGCATTCCATCTCCAGGACCTGCGCGCCATTCTCGACATAAGTCGCATCCGGGTAACCGTGCACACCGCCTGTTCCCAGCATATGCTGATGGACCTTCTCGACATCGATACCCTCGGTATTGACGAGCGCACCATCGCGCTCGACGATGGCGATCAGTGTCGCCTTGTCATCGCCCGTCAGGAACTTTGCAGCATGGTAACCGACATTGCCAAACCCCTGGATAACAAAACTTTGTCGGGATAACCCGCCTTCTCCAAGCCCGGCCTTCCTGACATCGTCTGTATGACGAAAGAACTCCTGGAGTGCGTACTGAACGCCACGCCCTGTGGCCTCGGTACGCCCCTCGATACCGCCATGATCGACCGGTTTACCGGTCACACAGGCCTGTGCATTGATGTCCTCGGGGTAGAGATGCCGATAGGCATCGGCCATCCACGACATCTCGCGCGGGCCGGCGCCCATGTCCGGTGCGGGAACATTCGTGGCCGGGTGCATGAAACCCTTCGCTGCAAGATGCCTGGTGAAGTGAGAAACAATCTTGCGCAGATCGTCTTCTTCGTATTTCGCAGGCTCTATCACCAGTCCGCCCTTGGCCC
Source organism: Gammaproteobacteria bacterium (assembly GCA_029287695.1). Taxonomy (GTDB): domain Bacteria; phylum Pseudomonadota; class Gammaproteobacteria; order Chromatiales; family Chromatiaceae; genus Sva-25. The sequence continues at coordinate 1,653 of JARFQQ010000020.1, forward strand.
CGCCAAAGGGCACATCAGCCAGTGCGCACTTGTAAGTCATGAGGGCCGCAAGTGCCTCGACCTCATCCTGGTTGACGAATGTCGCAAAACGGATGCCGCCCTTGCTTGGCAACATGTGTTCGCTATGGATCGCACGCCAGCCAGTGAAGATTTCGACCTCGCCGTGAATCTTCACCGGAAAGCGGACTTGCAGCACCGACTGGCATGCCTTGATGGTTTCAGCAAGTGCCGGATCGATATTCAGGACAGCCATCGCCTTGTCGACGAGCCGGTCGACATTTTCGGAAAAGCTGTGGCCATTAGCGGTCGGCACTTCTACTGCATTCACGGCATGCTCCATTCAGATCCCGAAACTCTCGCCCTCTTCGGGCATGACTGCCTCCCAGTGTAGATCATCTGCCAGCCGCTTCTGCAACACCTGCATGCTCTCCGGCTCGCCATGCACGAGGAAGAGGCGCGGATGCGGCTTGTGGAAATGTCTCGCCCAGGAAAGGAGCTGATCCTGTCCCGCGTGCGCTGAAAAGCCACCGAGAGTATGGATCTTCGCATTTACAGCGATCTCCTGTCCGAGTATGCGCACATGCCTTGCGCCGTCGACCAGTTTTCGACCGAGCGTGCCGAATGCCTGATAGCCAACGATCAGGACATGCGTCTTGCGTTTCCAGAGATTGTGCTTGAGATGATGCCGGATGCGCCCGCCCGTGCACATTCCGCTGCCTGCAATGATAATGGCGCCTGACTCGATACGGTTAAGCGCCATCGACTCCTCTGTTTCACGGGTAAAACGCAGTACCGGCAACCACTGCTCCCATGTGTGCGTCATCTTCTTGCGAAATCGCGGATTGTCCTCATTGAACAGATGGAGGTTCTTCTCGTATACCTCGCTGACACTGGTTCCCATCGGGCTGTCGAGAAACACCTGGTTCTGTTTGAGCCGGCCTTCCTGGAACATCTCGCCAAGGTGATAGAGAATGTCCTGCGTACGACCGACTGCGAAAGCAGGGATCAGCACATTTCCGCCTTCGTCGACCGCCTGGTCGAGCGCTTCCCTGAATTCGCGCATGGTCTCCTCATGCGAACGGTGGTTGCGGTCACCATAGGTCGATTCCATGAGCAGGATATCGGCTTTTTCGATGGCTTCCGGATCTTCGAGAAGCGGCGAGTGGCTATTGCCGAGATCGCCCGAAAAGACCAGTTTTCTGCGATCGAACCAGAGTTCGACAATACCGGAACCCAGGATATGGCCGGCATCCCTGTAACGCAACGCAACGCCCGGCAGTATCGTGCGCTTCTCCCCGTAACGCAGGCCCTCGCAAAGTGCCAGTTCGCGCTCGACATCCTGCAAGGTATATGGCGGTTCGAGCGGAGGTTTGCCTGCACGCTGGCGGCGCTTGTTCATCCACTCCACGTCTCGCATCAGCAGGAAAGCCGAGTCCCTGTGCATGATCGGCAGCAGCTGGCAAGTAGTCGCTGTCATGTAGATCGGGCCACGGTACCCCTTGCGCACGAGCAGCGGCGTCATACCGGTATGGTCGAGATGTGCATGGGAGAGGATGACGGCATCGATCGAGTGCGGATCAAATGGCGGGAACGTTTCACCGGAGCCGGCCTCGTGCTCTTGCTCGTCCTCTCCCTGGCGCATGCCGCACTCAAGCAGAAGACGGTGATCTTCTGTCTCGATCAGGTAGCAGGAGCCGGTAACCTGCCTCGCTGCACCGAAAAAAGTGATTTTCGCCATCGGTCATTGTGTCCCACATTCAGCACGAAAAATTGCTTCCTGCTTCTATACTCATTCTAGGATGCAATTCATACAGGCGACATGCTTTGCATCAAGTGGGCAGACAGAAACACGAGAGCTGAATCGAGTGACGCTTCAGCCGCCTCGCTGAGCCCCTCGCCGAGGTCAAAACGTTCACCATGGATCGTCAACAGGCAGGATTCAGGAGGAGACCGGCCATAGAAATCCTCATACACGGCCAGGACGGCAGCTGGATTGAGCGCATGACTCGAGAAGCTCTCATCGCGTGCTGCATGCAACAGTTCGAAGCGGAAAGGCCGCTCGAGGTTGACGGCCGCATCGACAAAGATGACCTGTTTATAGCCATGCATATCCATGGCATGCTCGACCTGTAACTGGAAGTCGGTCAGGGTGTCAAAACAGTCCAGATCACTGTCCTTGCTGCGCAGCGCTTCAAGGCGATCGAGAAGGATCGGGCCTATCGCATCATCACCCCGCGACGGATTACCGTAGCCGATAACCAGCACCGGGTTTTGCGGCATCAGTCGACCTGGCGGATTGCGCCATCCATGTGGCGGTAGAGCTTGTCACGGACAGAGCCGTCCGGTGCCACGAGCTGTATCTCGAGCGGCATCTTGCCGAGTGCATGCGTCGCGCATGAGAGGCATGGATCATAGGCGCGGATCGCCACCTCGATACTGTTGAGCATTGCCTCGGTCAGCTCGCGTCCGTCAAAGAGGTCGTTGGCAACTCGCCGGATCGACTCGTTCATGGCGGTATTGTTATTGGTCGTCGAGACAATGAGGTTGGCGCGCGTCACAATGCCGTTGTCGTCAATCTCGTAGTGATGGAACAGGGTTCCGCGTGGCGCCTCGATGACGCCAATCCCCCTCTCCTGCATCTCGCCCTTCACGACGAGGTCATTGCCGAGCAAGTCCGGATCATTCAGAAGCGCCTTGATCCCTTCGGCGCAGAACAGCAGTTCGATCATGCGCGCCCAGTGATAGGCCAGCGTCGATTGAATCAACCCGCCATCTGCAAAGGCACGGAAGTCGACACGTGCTGCCTCGGCAAGAGGCGTCTCGATGAAATCGCAGTTATTGATACGTGCCAGCGGGCCGACACGATAGGCACCCTGCTCCTTGCCGAGCGCTGTCATGTAGGGAAATTTCATGTAACTCCACG
>JARFQQ010000025.1 GCA_029287695.1 Gammaproteobacteria bacterium
TTCTTCGGTCCCGAGCCGGAATTCTTCATCCTCGACGATGTCCGCTGGCACTCTGATATGAGCGGCAGTTCTGTCAAGATCGATTCAAACGAGGCTCACTGGAACTCCGAGAAAGTCTACGAGGACGGCAACATCGGTCACCGTCCAACAGTCAAGGGCGGTTATTTCCCGGTTCCACCAGTCGATTCCCTGCACGACATCCGTGCAGCCATGTGTGATGTCATGGAAGAGATGGGCGTCCCGGTCGAGGTGCACCACCACGAAGTCGCGACCGCCGGCCAGTGTGAGATCGGCACCCGCTTCAGTACCCTCGTGGAGCGCGCTGACTGGGTACAGACCCAGAAATATGTCACCTGGAACGTTGCCCACGCCTACGGCAAGACCGTGACCTTCATGCCGAAGCCGATCGTCGGCGACAACGGTTCCGGTATGCACGTCCACCAGTCCCTGGCAAAGGGAGGGGAGAATATCTTCGCAGGCGACCAGTATGGCGGTCTCTCCGAGACAGCACTCTACTACATCGGCGGTATCATCAAGCACGCCCGCGCCCTGAATGCCTTCACCAACGCGTCGACCAACTCCTACAAGCGTCTGGTTCCCGGGTTCGAGGCGCCGGTCATGCTGGCCTATTCGGCACGCAACCGTTCCGCTTCGATTCGTATCCCGTGGGTTCCGAGCCCGAAAGGACGCCGTATCGAGGTCCGCTTCCCGGATCCGACGGCCAACCCCTATCTGGCCTTCTCTGCCATGATGATGGCTGGCCTCGACGGCATCCAGAACAAGATCCATCCTGGCGATGCCATGGACAAGGACCTTTACGACCTGCCGGCGGAAGAGGCACTGGCAATCCCGACTGTCTGTCACAGTCTCGATCAGGCGCTCGACGCACTCGATGCCGACCGCGACTTCCTGACTGCTGGCGACGTCTTTACCAACGACCTGATCGACGGTTACATCGAGCTGAAGATGGAAGAGGTCACGCGCATGCGCATGACCACGCATCCGGTCGAGTTCGACATGTACTACAGCCTCTGATCGACGGTTTGTGACCTGGATAAAACCCGCACCGAACTGGTGCGGGTTTTTTTATGGGAAATTGGGTATTCTTCGCATATGAAGACGTTATTTTTACTACTGGCGTTTCTTTTTTCTGTTTCGGTTTCGGCCGAGGTCTACAAATGGGTCGATGAAGGGGGCAAGGTGCACTACGGCGACAGTCCCGACGCGAGCAGCAATGCCACGAGGTTGCCCGGTTTTGAGGCCAGCAGCCCTCCCCCGCCGGTGGAAGCCCCCTCCCCGAAAGAGCCGGAGCCCACCCCGGCTGCTGAGGCTGCTGAAACAACACCCGGTGTCTACAGCTTCCCTGAACTCTTTGGGGATCGCTCCGCGCAGGGGCCTGCGAATTACGATATCCGTATCACGACGCCTGCCCAGGATGCCACGGTGCGTGACAACCAGGGAATCATTCCCGTTGCCTTCACCACTACCCCGATGCCGGACGAGGATTTCTCCTACCAGATGTATCTCGATGGCGAGCCCTGGTTTCAGCCGTTCTTCAGCCAGCAGGTCTACCTGTCGAATGTCAATCGTGGCAGCCACACCATTCAGGTCAGGCTCATGAACAGCGAAGGCAGTGTCGTTGGAGAATCCGGCAGCGTGACCTTCCATCTTCACAGGGCCTCAGCCCTGAACCGTAATCGCAACTGACAGATGCCAGACTGACCGGCAAGAGACTGCGTCATAATGGCACGATTGTTGCAGCAACAAGACGCATGACCAGCCAACCGAACCGGCTACATCAGCTGATTCTCGAAAATCTGCATACCTCTGTTCTGCTGTTCGATGAGCAGATGCTGATTCTCTATGTCAATCATGCAGCCGAGATGCTTTTTGCCATGAGTGCACGTGCCATGGTTGGCAGGCAGGTCGAGGAAATCATGCAGTGCGAAAGCCGCGAGACGATCGATCAGTTGCACAACGTGCTCGAGACCGGCAATCCCTATACAGGCAGGGAGATCGGCATCCGTACTCCGAGCCAGCGTCTCACAGTCGACTGTACCGTTGTCCCGCTCGATGACCCGGACGGGCCAAGGACACTGCTTGTAGAGCTGCAGCAGATCGACAGGCAGATCCGTATCACGCACGAGGAGCAGCTGATCAGCCAGCAGCAGGCCGCCCAGGAACTGGTGCGCGGACTCGCACACGAGATCAAAAATCCCCTGGGTGGCATTCGTGGCGCTGCGCAGTTACTGGAACTGGAGCTGAATGAGGATGACCTCAAGGAATATACCCGGGTCATCATGAAAGAGGCTGATCGCCTGCGTAATCTCGTCAACCGGCTGCTGGGACCGAACCAGCTTCCAAAGGTCGAGGAGCTCAATATTCACGAAGTGCTCGAGAGGGTGCGCCAGCTGCTGCGCGTCGAGTACGGCGACAACCTCAATCTCCATTTCGATTATGACCCCAGTATTCCTCCCATCATGGGGGATGCCGACCAGCTCATCCAGGCGATCCTGAATATCGCGGCGAATGCTGCGCGTGAGCTCGGGGAAGATGGCGAGCTGACACTCAGAACGCGCGTGCTGCGCCAGTTTACGATCGGCAGCCGGCGTTACAAGCATGTTGCCGAAATCGATATCGAGGACAACGGTCCGGGAATTCCCCCCGAGCTGCGAGAGACCCTCTTTCTGCCCATGGTCTCCGGCAGTGCCGATGGCGCGGGACTTGGCTTGTCCATCGCCCAGTCGATGGTCGCCAGGCATGGCGGACTTATCGAGTTTGAAAGCGAGCCGGGCAGAACAGTTTTTATGGTTTATCTACCCGTGGAATAGAGATGAACGAAGTTTGCAACGTCTGGATTATTGATGACGACAACTCGATTCGCTGGGTGCTGGAAAAGGCATTCAGCAAGAGTGGAATGGAAACCAGCAGCTTTGAGAATGCCGAGGACGCCCTCTCTCAGCTGCGCAGGGAAGTGCCGGACGTGATCGTCTCGGACATCCGTATGCCGGGCATGGATGGCCTCGAACTGCTCGAGCGCGTACACCAGCGCAACCCGGAATTGCCCGTGATCATCATGACCGCGCATTCCGACCTGGACAGCGCTGTCTCCTCCTATCATGGCGGGGCCTTCGAATACCTGCCGAAACCATTCGATATTGCGGAGGCAGTCGACAAGGTCGAGCGCGCCTGCCAGCAGCAGCACGAGGCAGCCTCGGAGGCGGCTGCGGAAAACGAAGAGTTGCCTGAAATCATCGGTGAGGCACCTGCGATGCAGGAGGTGTTTCGTGCGATCGGCAGGCTGGCTCGTTCAAACATCACTGTCCTGATCACCGGCGAATCCGGCACCGGCAAGGAACTCGTGGCTCGGGCCCTGCATACGCACAGCCTGAGGGCGAAGCAGCCTTTTATCGCTATCAACACGGCAGCAATTCCGCGCGACCTGCTGGAATCCGAACTCTTCGGTCACGAGCGGGGCGCATTCACCGGCGCATCGGAACGTCGCATCGGACGCTTCGAGCAGGCAGACGGCGGGACGCTGTTCCTCGACGAGATCGGTGACATGCCTGCCGATCTGCAAACACGCCTGCTGCGGGTTCTCGCCGATGGCGAGTTCTACCGTATTGGCGGGCGCAAGCCAATCAAGGTCGATGTGCGGGTCGTTGCGGCGACCCACCAGAATCTCGAGGAACTCGTCAAGGCGCACAAGTTCCGCGAGGATCTGTTTCATCGCCTCAATGTGATCAGGGTGCGCTTGCCCTCGCTGCGTGAGCGGAGGGAGGATATCCCGTTGCTGATGCGCCAGTTTCTCAAGAATGCGGCACGGGAGCTTGGCGAGGAGAACAAGGAGCTGCACGAAGAAGCCACGAGGATACTCATGGCTTTCGACTGGCCGGGTAACGTTCGCCAGCTGGAAAATGTCGCTCGCTGGCTCACGGTTATGGCGGCAGGCAAGACGATCCG
>JARFQQ010000004.1 GCA_029287695.1 Gammaproteobacteria bacterium
GCCTACAATCGTATCAAGGTCAACTACGTCGAGGAGGTGGATGACAGTGACCTCGTGGAAGCGGCGATACGCGGCATGCTCGAGAGTCTCGATCCCCACTCGGCGTTCCTCGTCAAGGAGGATTACGACGATCTGCAGGAATCCACACAAGGAGAATTCGGCGGTCTTGGCATCGAGATCAGCCTCGAGAACGGTCTCGTCAAGGTGATTGCCCCGATGGACGATACCCCCGCGATGAAAGCGGGCATCAAGGCCGGCGACCTGATCATCAAGCTCGATGACAAGCCGATCAAGGGCATGCCGCTCAACAAGGCGGTCGACATGATGCGCGGCAAGCCCGGAACGGATATTGTGCTGACGATTCTGCGCGAGGGCGAAAAGAAACCGCTCGAAATCACCGTTACCCGCGACATCATCCAGATTGCGAGTGTGAAGGGGCGCGTCCTCGACAAGCAATTCGGCTACATCCGCATCTCGAATTTCCAGAATGCCACCGCGCGCGACCTGGTCAGCAAACTCCAGGAACTTCACGCGGAGATTGACGGGCCGATACGCGGGCTTGTGCTCGACCTCAGGAACAATCCCGGCGGTGTTCTCAATGCAGCTGTCTCGGTGAGCGATGCTTTCCTCGAGGATGGCCTGATCGTCTATACCGAGGGACGTACCGAGGACTCCAGAATCAAGTATGCCGCCAAGTCGGAGGACATTCTCACGGGTGCACCTATTATCGTGCTCGTCAACGAGGGCTCGGCCTCGGCCTCCGAGATCGTTGCCGGTGCGCTGCAGGATCACAAGCGTGCGGTCATCATGGGCAGTCAGACTTTCGGCAAGGGGTCGGTGCAGACAGTCGTTCCTGTCGCTGACGACACTGCCATCAAGCTTACAACGGCCCGTTACTACACCCCGATGGGGCGCTCGATCCAGGCAGAGGGTATCGTTCCGGACATCAAGCTGGCGAATATCGAGGTTTCCATCAACAGCGAGTCCAATGGCGTTTCCGTCAAGGAAAAGGATCTCACCGGGCACCTTGCCAACGGTCATTCCGAGGAAGACCAGCAGGAGGAAAGCAAGGATGAAACAGACAACGGCGACAAGGAGGGGGAGAAGAGCGACGCCGGAAAGAAAAAGGAAACCGCTGACAGCCAACCGCTCGTTGTCGATGATTACGCCCTCAGCGAGGCGCTCAATATCCTCAGGGCGATGGCGATCCTGCAACCCCTTGGCACGCAGCCTGAAGGGGAGGAGAGCGAAGAGTAATGGCACGCGTACTGGTACCCCTCGCGCAGGGGTGTGAAGAACTCGAGGCCGTCACTGTCATTGATCTGCTTCGCCGGGCCGGTATCGACGTGGTGACAGCCGGGCTGGACGACCGGACCGTGACAGCAAGTCGCGGGGTCAGGCTGATACCCGATACTGCCCTGGCCGATGTCATGGAAGAGGACTTCGATATGATCGTTCTGCCGGGAGGGCTGCCCGGCGCCGAGCATCTGGATGCGGATGCTCGTATCCACGCCTTGCTCACCTCCATGTCGGAGAGCGGCCGCTTTACCGCCGCTATCTGCGCCGCGCCCAAAGTGCTTGCCACTGCCGGCCTGCTCGAGGGCAAGTCGGCGACTTCCTATCCCGGCATCATCGATGCGATGGAGCTGGAGACCACGACAGTGCTCGAAGATCCTGTCGTTATCGACGGCAAGATCGTCACCTCGCGTGGTCCGGGAACAGCGATGGATTTCGCACTCGCCCTGATCGAGCAACTTGCGGGTCGGGAGAAAAGCCGTGAGGTCGAAGAGGCGCTCGTCAGGCCTGCCTGACAACCACCTGATCCCCGGGGTTGCCCGACAGCCGTGCTCCCGGGCTATAGTCACTGGGATAACGCGCCTCCGGAGAGCATAGCCATGTCAGCACCCATCAACCAGATCCTCTCGAGATTCCTCTGTTTTGCCGGCCTGTTGGCCCTCTCCCATGCTGTCGCAGCGACGCCCCGCGCCGATGTCCACATGCACTACAAGTGGAGCCAGCAGGAGGTTACCTCGCCCGTTCAGGCCCTCGATATTCTCGATGAAAATGACATCGAGCTTGCCGTGATTATCGGTACGCCCCCGGAACTCGTGCAGCAACTGCGCAAGCTGGATCCCGAACGCGTGCTTGCCTGGTATGGTGTCTACCAGTCCCGTGCTGACTGGTACCGCTGGTACCAGCAGCCTGAAACACTCGAGCGCGTCGAGAAGGCGCTGGCAAGCGGCGACTATATCGGTGTCGGAGAACTCCACCTGATCGGCGGCTTTGCACCCAAATGGGATACGCCCGTGATCGACGGTTTGCTCGGGCTCTCGGCGAAATACCAGGCCCCGCTGCTTGTACATGTCGAGTTCGGCCGTGCTGACTATCTCATCGGACTTTGCCAGCACAACCCCGATGCGCGGCTGCTGCTGGCGCATGCAGGCGCCCCCATGCGGTCGAAGGAGGTCAGGCGCGCACTCGAGGCTTGCCCGTCACTCTGGTGGGAACTCTCCGCACGCGACCCATGGCGCTACTCGGCGTCACTGATCTACGACGAGGAGAAGGGTGCGCTGAAACCGGAATGGCGCAGCCTGATTCTTGATTTTTCGGACAGGCTCATGCTTGGTTCGGATCCTGTCTGGCCTGTGCAGCAGCTCGACAGCTGGGACAGTGCAGATACCGGCTGGGATGAGGTCGGACGGTTCTGGGGAGGGCATGAGCGCTGGCTCGGGCAATTGCCCGACGAGGTTGCCGGGGCGATCCGTCACGGCAATGCGCTGCGTTTCTTCAAGCAGTCCGCGGGACAGGACCAGCCGCGCTAGCATCCCCGCGTTGCCGGGCTTTCTGCCTCGTCTGCTTTCCGGAACGAGCCTCCTCAGGCTTTCCGGATAATACTGCAGACTGTTTCCACCTGCTGTTCGGTCATGCCGGGAAAGATCGGCAGTGAAAGGGTTTCGGTGCACAGCTGATCCGTGACAGGCAGGTCGCCTGGCTGATAGCCGAGATGGCTATAGACCTGCTGCAGGTGAAGACCCTGCGGATAGCACTGGTTGGTGCCGATTTTCGCGTCACCCAGTGCCTGGCGAAGGGCGTTCCGTCGCGGGTGCCGGATGGTGTAGAGGTTGAAGGCGTGGCGGCCATGATCAGGGCGGGCCGGCGGCAGGGCGTCGGTCTCCTCGAGACGCTCGTCGTACCAGTCTGCGACCTGCTGGCGCAGGGATAGATCCTGCTCGATTTTCTTCAGCTTGATGCCCAGCAAGGCGGCCTGTACGGCATCGAGACGACTGTTATAACCGATCTGCGTGTGTGTGAAGGCAGCGATGGCACCGTGGTTGCGCAGCTGCTGCAACTCTTCGTAGATGCCCTCGTCACTGGTCGTGACGAGACCGCCGTCGCCATAGCAGCCGAGGACCTTGGCGGGATAGAAGCTGAAGCAGCCGGTGTCACCGAGCGAGCCGACGACAGCCTCACCAGATCGTGCACCGAAGGCCTGGGCCGCATCCTCGATGAGCTTCAATCCGTGCTCGCTGGCGATCGTGCGCAGCCGAGGCATATCAGCGGGGTGGCCGAAGATATGGACCGGCAGTATGGCTTTCGTGCGGTCAGTGATCCTGGATTTCACACTCGATGGCGAGAGGTTGAAACTGGCCTCGTCGACATCTGCGAAGACCGGTGTTGCACCAACCAGCGAGATCGACTCGGCCGTGGCGAAGAAGGTGAATGGCGAGGTGATAACCTCGTCACCGGGCCCGATACCGAGTGCGCGCAATGAGAGCACCAGCGCATCCGTGCCATTGGCAACACCGAGAGCGTGTCGGCAGCCGATATAGTCGGCAACGTCCTGC
>JARFQQ010000151.1 GCA_029287695.1 Gammaproteobacteria bacterium
GGAAAAAGGCATTCTCTATGCGACGGTTGATACGGAACGTGCCAGCATAGCCAAACGCGATCTGGATATCACAGGGCACTATGCGAGACCGGACATTTTTACACTGGAAGTCGATACACGCGCACAAAGCCCGATCAGTTATCCAAAAACCAGTTAACCGGTTGACTTCAGGATACCTCGAGCAGTTCCCTGGTTGATGCTGTGGCCGCGCCCATCAAAGGCACTACTTTTTACGCGAATTCAACGCCCGGGTGACGGCCACCAGCAGGGGACCGATAGCTGACGGGAGCAGGGTTTCAACCGGATTGCGCACGAAACTTCGTACCTCATCCTTCATGGCCCGAAGCTCTGCGTCGGCCAGGGCAACCTCGTCTTTGAGATCGTTCAGTGCACTGTCGCGCACCTCCCTGATCATTTCGACCTCGGGAGCGGGTTTGATTGACCTCGCATAGCCCATCAGCAACGCAGCCAGCAGCATATCCGTACCGCCCACTGCAAGCGCAGCCAGCGATTCGCCCCAGTAAGGGACCAGTGCAAAAAACATCGCCAGGCTCAGCATGACAAGGCCGAAAAGAGCCACCAGCCCGGCCAGCGCATTGATCTGCAGCTTTTTCGAAAGAAGCCGGATCTCGTTCCTGGTCAGCAGCCGATCTGTGCGCCAGAGAATCCTGAGACTGTGTACGAAACGTTCCATAGCTCCTCCTATTTGCGCGAAAACAGGTGGCCGACAACGATACCAAGGGAAAAGGCCGCCACCAGGGTGAGCATCGGGCGCTCCCGCGCGGCATCCTCCATGTCCTTGAGGATGGCGTTGAAGTCGATGTTCAGATCCTCGAGCTTTTTTGCCGATTCAGCTATCACTTCCTCAAGAGACTCACTGTCTGTAGCAGGTTCAGTTTCTGGCTGGTTGTCCGCTGCCTCCACGAATGCAGCGCCATCTTCCTCTCCCTCAGGACGCGAGGCAGTTGAGCCCTTCTGTTGACGTTGCGAACGCAAGACTGCGGCCTCACGCTGCAACGCCTTGAGTTCGTCAAGATCAGTTTCAGTGCTCGTCATCTGCCATCCTTCTGTAGAGTTTCTCCTGGCAGTATAACTCTACTGAGGGAAAAGAAATTGAAGTTGCAAACGAAGTTGCCAGTCCGGGCCGAATTCCGGTTTTTCGACATTGTAATACGCTGAAACCTGGGCGTTAACCGGCTGGTTACCGATCTTGAATATTTTTCCGATTCCGCCACCGAAGGGAACTGTCCAGCGATCACTGCTCCCGGCGTTCCAGTCGGCAGTGATAATCGGTGCAGATACCAGGTAAAGCCCGTTACCGCCGGGAATGTTGTAATTGACGAAGTATTGCCAGGTAAAGAGGTTTATATCCTGCTTCGTGTCATCGCCACTGTCTGCCCACACATTACTGATCAATGAGCCGATGACCCAGTCACCCGGCATTGTCAGCGCGACGGCAGAGAGACCACCGCCCCACTCGCCCAATCCCAGTGAATCGTCCGTCGAGGTGGGGATCAGGACAACTGGTCCAGCCCCCCAGATAAGGCTGCTCTCATTACGAGGAGAAAAATACGCTGTGAGGGTGGTATCCCCAAGACCATTCTTGCGACTGCCATCGGGCAGGGGCTGTGATGTGACAGGAATAATCGTTCGCGTGATCAGATTCCAGTCATCACTCAGCTTGAATGGCCAGACTGGCTGCACGTTGAGTATGTTTTGAGTGCGGTCGTCCGGTCCCAGTCCGAAGTTTGTATTGTTTTGCAACGGCACACTGATCAGGTCAGCAACGGGGTTCTGTGCTTGTTGTGCCAAATCGGCTACACCTGGCCGGGAAGCCATAAGAATGCTGGCGAATCCAATCCAGATAATAATTTTTCCCGGATATGACATAGGTATGCTCCTGACTTTCGGTATGTAACTGAAACTAGCCTGCAATTTGCAGGCTAGCGGTGTTCAAATGAGTCGTCACTGGTTTGGGTCGATCGTCATTCTGCACGTCGTTTGCGCATGATCGCAGTGACGACGGTTAAAACGAGATTTGCCGGGACCATCATGGCCATGAAGGCCAGGACCGCTGTCGAGAACAGGGGATCATTGCAGCACTCGTCGACGAGCACGTAGACCAACCCGACGTTTCGCAGGTTCGTTGTTACCGCAAGGACCTGTCGGTTGTCCGGGGCCGGGCCACCTAGCACCCAGCCAACGGCCATGAGAATCAGGATAAAGCCAAGCATGGCCACGGCTGTACCCGTGCCAAGTTCAGCAAGGGCATCCTGCCGCACGCTCAAGCTCAATAGCACCGAGGCGATGAATGCGAGTGTCGAGATGAGCATTGCCGGCTTGTAGAGCTTCCCGGCGATGACAGGTGCAATTGCGCGGATCCACATACCGATAGCCAGGGGCGCTGCAACAAGGGCGATCACGCGGAATGCCAGTTGGTCTACAGGAATACTGATGGCTGCTTCTTCAGGCAGAAGCCAGCCGGCAGCCAGCGGTGCGGTGACAAGGCCGATGGCCGACAGAAGAAAGAGGAGTTCACCTGCAGTTGCGATCTGACCAGGAGATTTTGTCGAGAACTGCACTGCATTAATACCGCCTGGAGCGAACGCCAGGAGCAACAGAACCGTGGCTACGGCGTCATCCAGGGGAAACAGCGCAACAATAGCGAATGCAACAACCGGAGGTACCAGGCTATTCGCAATGATTGCACGCGTGACTCTTGTACGTTCACGGAGCAGCTCCAGCATATCCCCCAGAGTCGCGCTCATTCCGATGCAAAACATGGCAAGCGTGATAAAGACGTGGACCAGAAGTTCGACGGTGGTATCGAATGGCACCGCTGATTCCATTCAGACTGACCCTACGCGGAAGAGGATTATGACCGTGGAAGAAATAGCAATGGCGAGCACTACGAACGACGTCAGCATCGTGATCGAGAACGGGAAAGGCGTACCGGACTCTTTCGACAGGCGCCTGAGATACATCGATTGCTGGACTATCGCTGTAACGAGCATGAGGATGGCCAGAATGAGAAGCGACAAGCCCAGAATGCGCGGGCGCGTTGCCGACAGATCCTCGAATCCCGGTACCTCCTTCAGCATCTGGAAAAACGTCGGGATTGCGAACCCGAACCCTATCAGAGAGATAGACGTCCGCAGGTACCCCATGGTCGTTCTTTCCATGGCCAGGCGCGAGCGTTCATACGCGAGATCGGTACGCTCCTGGGCAAGTTCGTTACGCTCCTGGGCAAGTTCGTTTGTATTGCGAGGTCTTTCGTCGTCCCGGATGGCGCTATTGCCGCTCTCGCCGGAACCTGAAGTGGAAGATCCGGTCATTTTGTCTCCTTTTCTGTACGCATTTCGAGAACAAGGAAGTAGTTGAGGAAGGTTCGGATAACGGCAATGGCAGCCAGCTTGCCAATCTCCTGCAGGGATGGATCAGTAGCGGTGGCGATGATGTCAGCTGCAAGTTGCAGCTCCAGGGCATGGATCAGGTATTTGGCAAGAACATGCCTGGCGCTCGCGGATGAATTCGTTCCCCGCTTGAGGAGTGCAATGACAAATGCCACACCTCCCGCGGCGACCACCAGCACGCTGGCAGCTTCGAAAATGATCTGAATGAAATCCGCAACCGCTATAACCGTTGCTTCCAGTTCATGCATGGCACTATTGACCGATCACTCTAGGTTCAGTCTCGCCGACCCTACCCATGTTGGCACTCGTGGCGCATGCGTGGAAAAGCCTGTCCAGGTGATCCGGGTCAAGCGTCGATTTGTGTGCGATTGCGACAATGCGATTCCGTGGCGTATCCGTTCCCCAGGGCCGTTCCGCCACGAGTTCCACGCGCCGTCCAACCACCTGCAGTACGTAACGGGTAGCGGGGTCCTCGGCAAGGTACACGAACCCTTTGCAGCGGTAGATATTGGCGGGGAGTTCCCGCTTGATCATGCGCTCGAGCGCTTTACGCGCAAACGGAAGATCGCCGGTATAGCTCCATGTGCTGAACATGCCGCCATGGTCGTGATCATGGCCATCATGCCCGTGCTCATGATCGTGACCATGTTCCTCCTGGCGATCCGCCATGGCCTGTGCTACGTCAAACCGTCCCACCGAGAGAAGGATCTCCAGCGGTACCTCGCAAGAGATAGCCGGCACGATGCGCACGCGGCTGAAGTGGTTCTCGATCCATCGCTTGACTTTCGTCGCCCCCTCGACACCGGCAAGGTCAATCTTGTTAAGTACAACGAGGTCCGCGAAGCCGATCTGTTGCAGCTTCAGCTTTGCCAGGTCGGTATCGTCGTAGGTGAACACCTGGTCCGCATCGACAACGCAGGTCACGCTATCAAGCCGGATCATGTCGCGATAAGAGGAATCGACGAAGGTCATGTAGATGCTCGCCGGATCCGCCACGCCGCTAGCTTCGAGAATGATGTATTCCACCGGCTCGTCGCGATCGATCAAGTCCGCTACCGATTCCACGAGATCATCGCGGATCTGGCAGCAGACACAGCCGTTGGCGAGACTGATCATCCCGTCCTCGACATCGACAACCAGTTCTGCATCGACGTTGATCGAGCCGAAATCGTTCACGAGGATGCCGACTTTCAAGCCGTGATTACCGGTCAGAATGTGGTTCAGGAGTGTTGTTTTACCCGCGCCCAAAAATCCCGTCAGGATCGTCAG
>JARFQQ010000037.1 GCA_029287695.1 Gammaproteobacteria bacterium
CTTCGATGCTCCCGGTCATCCCTACAGCCAGCGGCTGTTCCAGGCGCTGCCGGTGCCGGGCAGGCGCGACAGTGCGCTGGCCGCGATTCCCGGGCAGGTGCCCTCGCTGAAGGGGCGATTCAGGGGTTGCCGTTTCTCGAACCGCTGCCCGATTGCAACTGATGAGTGTCGCAACAGCCTGCCACCCTGGCAGGGCAGTGCAGACCATGGTTTCCTCTGTCATTTCGGGGAACCGCGATTGCAGGCGGATACGTCGCTCCGCCATCCCGAGAGTCCGGTTGCCGGACAGCAGCGACTGCTCGAGGTGAAGGAGCTGAGAATTCACTTCCCGATCAGGAAGGGCGTCTTTCGCCGCACCGTCGGCCATGTCTATGCTGTAGACGGCGTCGATCTCGCGATCGAGCGTGGCAAAACGCTGGCGCTCGTCGGTGAATCGGGATGCGGCAAGACAACAGTCGGCAAGGGAATTCTCCAGCTGATCCGCCCGACAGCCGGCGCGGTCTCTTTCGGTGGCGATGATCTCGCTCAACTGGGAGGAAAGGCGCTGCGCAAGAAGCGGCGCGACATGCAGATCATCTTCCAGGATCCTGCCTCGAGCATGAACCCGCGGATGACGATCGAGGAGATCGTCGCCGAAGGGCTGGTTGCGCAGGGCCTTGAAAAGGACCGCATGGCGCGGACAGAACGCATTGTCGAAATCCTGCAACAGGTCGGTTTGCCCGAGGATGCGCTCGGCCGTTATCCGCACGAATTCTCGGGTGGCCAGCGGCAGCGCATCGCGATTGCCCGAGCGCTCGTACTGAAACCGGACCTGATTATCTGTGACGAACCGACCAGCGCCCTCGACGTTTCCGTGCAGGCACAGATTCTCAACCTGCTGCGGCAGTTGCAGCACGAGCTCGGGCTTTCCTATCTCTTCATCACCCACAACATCGGCGTGGTCTCCTATGTCGCGCATGACCTCGCGGTGATGTACCTCGGAAGGATTGTGGAGCAGGGGAGTGTGGATGCCGTCATGAACGATCCGAAGCATCCCTACACGCAGGCGCTGCTCTCGGCAGTGCCTGTGCCGGATCCGGAGAGCGGTCGCGAGGTGATTCGTCTCGAAGGGGACATGCCGTCACCTGCCGCACCGCCGGCAGGATGCCATTTTCATCCGCGCTGTCCGCATGCCGAGGACGTCTGCAGGCAAAGCTATCCCGATGAGACCAGGCTGTCTGATGGCAGGCGTATCCGCTGCCACCTGGTGACAGCAGACAGCTGATTCAACCCTTTGCGGGAATCTTCAGCTTCTGGCCCGGACGGAGATTGGTTGTCTTGAGGCCGTTGGCCTCCTCGATCGCGCCCACACTGACACCGTATTGACGCGCAATGCCATAGAGGGTGTCGCCGCTTTTGACCCTGTGCGTACGGGTACTGCCACTGCTACCGGCGGAGGCGGCGCGCGTGCCCCCACGGATTTTCAGTTTCTGCCCGACGCGGATGTTGTTGCCGCTGATACCGTTGTCCTTGCGAATCCGGTCGACACTGGTGCCATATTTACGCGCGATTGTGTAGAGGCTGTCGCCACTCCTGACGGTATGGGTTGTCGATGTCGCGCGGCTTGAGCTTCCGTTCTTGCTCGCGCCGCTGACCCTGAGTTTCTGGCCGATGCGGATATTGTTGCCGCTAAGGTTGTTGGCCTGCTTGATCGAGGTGACCGAAACACCGTACTGGCGGGCGATCCCGGAAAGGGTCTCGCCCTTTCTGACACGGTGCGTCGTCGTCCGGCTTTTCTTGCTTGGTTTCGAGGCGACCCGGGAGAATAAGCCACCGGTCTTTGCCTCGGGCATACCGGCCAGCACAGTCCTGAACTGGTTGTACTTGTGGCGCGGTACGAAAATGGTATTGCTTCGGCCTGGCGGGGTCACTTGACGGACGTAGAGCGCGTTGAGTGCGGAGAAGGCATTCGGATCCATGTCGCTGCGGCGCGCTGCCTCCTTGAGATCAATCGCGCGCGTGGTCGTGACAGTCGAGAGTACGCGCGTTTTCGGGATACGGTAGACAGTCAGGCCGTACTTGCGCGGATTTTTCATGATTTTCGAGATCGCGAGAAGTCGCGGGACATAGTCCATGGTCTCCTTGCGCAGGCTCAGGGACCAGTAGTCAGTCCTCTTTCCGCGGGCTGCGTTGGCCTTCTGTGCGCGACTGAGAGTTCCCTCGCCGCCGTTGTAGGCGCCGATCGCCAGTTCCCAGTCACCATCGAAGAACTTGTGCAGGTATTGCAGGTAATCAAGCGCCGCCTGGGTCGCGGCTTTCGGATCGCGACGCATGTCGACGTATTTTGTTCTCTTGAGGCCGTAGTAATCGCCCGTGCTTCTGATGAACTGCCAGATACCTGCAGCGCCGGAGTGCGAGGTGGCGGTCGTCCGGTAGCCACTCTCGATGGCCGGCAACAGGGCGAGTTCCATCGGCATGCGCCGGCGCTTGAGCTCGGTGACGACTTCATAGAGGTAAGGGCGCGCATTGCGCTGTACGCTCTGCAGGAATTTTTTCCTGGTCAGCAGGTAGTCAACCTGTGCCTGCACCCGCGCATTGTTCGGGATCTTGAGTTTCATGCCCCGGCGAACGTCGCTCCAGACATCGCCGCTGCCCTCGATATCCTGGAACATGCCGCCTGCCGTGTAGGCGGGGCCCGTTGTGGTACAGGCGTTGAGCAGCAGGGCGGTGATGACGATAAACAGTATCGTCAGCGGCATTCTGAAAGACTGCATGATGAGGCGGACCCGAAAATGAGATGTTGTTATGCTGGATTTGTTGTCGCAGACTATACGCGAAATCAACTTCGCCATCCACCATCCCGGGAGGGCTTGTGAGCGCGACGGCGGTCAAGGAAAAACCCCATATAAAACAGACATTTGATTCCGGTTTTGGCGAGCTTTTACTGGCTTCCGAACTGGCGTTTGTCCGCGCCTGGCTGGGCCACGTCGGCGGGGTCGAAATGGTTGTGACCGGGATCAGCAGCGAGCCTGTGATACGGCTGGCCGAGGATGCTGCCGCTGTCAACAAGATCTTTGTTGTCGAGTCAATGGATGCGGTCGAAACCGGTTCCGGGAAACTTGTCATTGCGCGCCCTGACAGGCTGCCTTTCAGGAGTGACAGCATCGACCTGCTCATCGCCCTGCATACGCTGCAGCAGACCGAAGACCCGCGCCGCATGGTGCGCGAGGTCGAGAGGGTGCTTTCTCCCGAAGGCCGCGTGATCTTCAGCGGCCTCAATCCCTGGAGTCTTGCCGGTCTCTGGGGGGTGGCAACTGGCGGAAAGATTCTCAACGCGTTTCCGTTAAAACAGTGTGTCTCGCGACACATGCTCTGCGACTGGCTGCTGCTGCTCGGACTCGAGATCGAGAAGAACGTGGCCTTCGGCCACCGCCCGCCTTTGAAGAGCGATGCCATGCTTGGCAGGCTCGCTTTCCTCGAAAAGCTCGGCGACAGGGCCTGGCCGTTTTTGGGCGCGGGCTATCTTGTCCAGGCAAAGAAACATGTTTCCAACCTGATTCCGCTGGCCCCTGCAAGGCCCTGGCGCTCGCGGCTCGTGCCCGGCGGGGTCGCGACATCATTCAACCGATCATGCGAAAAGTAGAAATATTCACCGACGGTGCCTGCAGGGGAAACCCGGGGCCGGGCGGCTGGGGAGCGATCCTCCGGTTCGGCGAGGCCGAGAAGGAGTTCTCAGGCGCAGAAACCCAAACCACCAATAACCGCATGGAGCTCACGGCCGTGATCCAGGCGCTGCATGCCCTGACCCGCAAGTGCCACATCGACGTCACGACAGATTCGAAATATGTCAGGGATGGCATCACCCAGTGGATCCATAACTGGAAACGCAACGGGTGGAAGAATGCCAGCAAGAAGCCCGTGAAGAATGCCGACCTCTGGCAGGAACTCGACAGGCTCGCCGGCCAGCACGAGATTGTCTGGCACTGGGTCAAGGGGCACTCGGGACATCCGGAAAACGAGCGGGCCGACGAACTGGCCAACCTGGCGATTGATGCCATGCTCGGGAAGTGATGTTTATTTGTCACTTACCTCTTGACCTGCCTGTGGGAGCCCGCACTGCGGGCGAATGGTTGTCAGCACAATGATCTTCGCCGAGATGGTTCGGCGCCTTTAGATCAGGCTTCTTTTTCTGTCGAAGGAATGATCATGAATCGCTTCGCGATGAGTTTCATTTTGATGCGCGCGTCGGCGCGCACCTCATTTGAAAGCGGCGGGTGCGCCGCGGCACCCTTCTTTACGAAGCACATTCCTGTGCTTCGTCCTTCGGGCCGACCACTTCGTGGTCGTTCAAATTCGCTCCAGGCGAATTTAGTCTTTGCTTGCCCAAAAGAAAGAAGGCAAAGAAAAGGGCACCCTGCTAACGCGGCCTGCGGCTTCTCTGCGCTTCTTGTCCCTGCCAGGCACTCGCCAACTCGCTGCGCTCAGACACGCCTCGCTTGTCTCCTGACAGGAACTGCGATGCTCGACGCGTTAGGAGGGAATCTTATAGGGGACTATTCAAGGTCTTTTGCTATCCAGACATTGTCATTGCGAAGGAGCGCCAGCGACTGTGGCAATCTAAACCTTGAGATCGCCACACCTTGCTAC
>JARFQQ010000190.1 GCA_029287695.1 Gammaproteobacteria bacterium
GAGACGACTGGATAATCGGGAAGCCGGTGTGAATCCGGCACTGCCCCCGCAACGGTAATCAACGAGATCCCCGACACACGCCACCGGACACGGGAAGGCGTCGGGCATCGCCAGAGTTGTAAGTCCGGAGACCGGCCCTGAAACAGGCGCGGCGCAAGTTGGCCGCAGACTCCCCGATGGCGCGGCGGGCGCCCTGCAGGAACCGACTCATGAAACTACCAGCCAGTTTTCTGCTGCTGGGCATGGCCGTCATTGCCCGGGCAGAAGAACCGACAACCATTGTGATCACGCCGACAGGCAACGAGACGGCACTCGAACAGGCTCCGGGTAGCGTGACCGTCGTCTCCGGAAAGGAGATCGAACAACGCAGCTTCAGCAATGTCGCTGAAGCGCTCGAGAACGTCCCCGGCATCGTCGTCGTCCGAAGCGGACCGCGGGGACAGATCACATCACTGTTCGCGCGTGGCGCCAACTCCAATCACACACTCGTCATGCGCGACGGCATGGTCCTCAATGACCCCTCATCGCCAGCCGGCGCCTATGATTTTTCCAACATGAGCCTGAATGGCGTCGAACGCATCGAAATCGTCCGTGGCCCGTTGAGTACCCTTTACGGCTCGAGTGCAATCGGGGCCGTCGTGAACATCATCACGAAAGGCGGTTCACTCACGCCGCGGCAGGAAATGACGCTCGCGGCCGGGAACGACCGCACTTTCGAGTCTGCGATCTCTGCGAGAGGATCCGCAAAAAACTTTCGCTACCAGCTGTCACTCGCCTACCGGAGAAGCGACGGGCAAACGGCCGTGGTACAGAAACCGGCCTATGGCAATACAGGCCAGACCCCGGAAGATGACGGTCTGCGCAACTCGGATTTCAACACCCGACTGGAATGGCATCTGAACGAAGCCACCAGGTTGCAATTTTTCGGCTATTTCAGGGATTCCAGCAGCGATATCGATGAATTTCTGTACGAGGACCCCGACTGGCAGCTTCACAGCAGGGAAAAAGGCGGACAGCTGCAGCTTCTTCACAGGCCGGCCGGTGGTGACTGGAGCATGCAGCTGAGCATGAAACATTACGAGACCGAGAGGCGCTCGCAAAATCCGCGCCAGGCGCCCACGGAGAATCTCATCGATACCCGCTACCAGGGCGAGCATCAGAGTATCGAGGCCCGCTTCAGTAGCTATGTCTTGCAGGGGCACGAGTTGTCGGCAATTGCAGGTTATCGGCGCGATACCCTCCTCTCGTCCGGTTTCTCTGCATTCGGCTCTGACTTTGGCGACTTCGTCATCGAAGAGAACACAGATGCAGCTACCTCAAGCAGCAGCCTCGTCTTGCAGGACCAGTGGACCGGCGCGCGCAACGAGTCTGTGACAGGGAGCCTTCGACTCGAGGATTACGATGACTTCGGCTCGGTGGTCTCGTGGCGTCTCGCAGGCTCTCTGCCATTTGCGCAGCAAAACGGTCGCCTGCATCTCTCCGCCGGTACCGGTTTCAAGGCACCCGGCCTCTACGAGCTCTACGGCTTCAGCCCCAACAACTTCGGCAGCGCCTATCGCGGAAATCCGGATCTCGAGCCGGAGGAAAGCAGCAGCATCGAGGCAGGGATCGACTACAGCTTCCCGGATACGGCACTCAAGACGGGCATCACGCTCTATCACTCCCGTATCAGGAACCTGATTCAGGTCGTTTATGACCCCCTGTTCAACAGCACGAGCGACAACATCGCCCGCGCTGAAATCGACGGCGCGGAGCTCTACCTGCAATATCGCCCGCTTCAAAATGCCGGCCTGAAACTCGACTACAGCTACACGGATGCGCGTGACAGCGCGACGGAGGAGCGCCTGCCGCGCAGGCCCGGCCAAAAGGCGACGCTCATGCTGGATTACCAGGCCACGCGCAAGCTCGGGCTCTGGATGGAGCTGCAATACTTTGGCGACCGTGTCGATATCAGCCCGGCCAGCTACCGGAATTTATCGCTTGATGACTACACCCTGGTCAACACGGGATTCAGTTACGAGATCAACAGTGACATCCGTCTGTTCGGAAAGGTCAGGAATCTTGCAGACAGAAGCTATGAGCCCGTCGCCGGATACCGCGGCGAGGGCATCAATGGTATCGTCGGCCTCACAATCACGCTTTAGACAGTCGAGTGATGGATAAAAGCAGCATCTACACGCGCACAGGCGACAAGGGGACGACCGGGCTGGCCAATGGCAATCGTGTCGGCAAGGTATCACCGCGTGTGACTGCGCTTGGTTCTGTCGATGAACTCAATGCGGCGATCGGCCTCGCGGTTGCGCTGTCAACGCATAACGAGCGTGATGGAATCGAGGCGTGTCTGCTCGATGTCCAGAACAGTCTTTTCATCATCGGCGCCATGCTCGCAGAAGCTCGCGGCATGCAGCTGCCGGATGATGCCGTCAACCATCTCGAGGACTGCATCGACCATTTCGATGCGCAGCTGGCTCCGCTGACAAATTTCATCCTCCCCGGGGGGTGTTCCGCGGGAGCCCAGCTACATGCCGCACGCACCATTTGCCGCCGCGCCGAGCGGGATGTGCTGAGTCTTGGCGCGTCAGAAGCGGTAGAATCCGCACTCTCTATCTACCTGAATCGACTCTCCGATTTGCTGTTTGTGCTGGCACGGCTCGTCAATCAGCATGCCGGGATCAAGGAGAAAGCATGGAAACCATGAACAAGGCACCGGTGGTCATCATCGGGATCGGCGAAATGGGCGGCGTCTTCGCACGCGGCTACCTGCGGACCGGGCATCCTGTCTACCCCGTAACGCGGACGACTGACATCGAGCAACTCGCACAAACCATTGGCGAACCCGAGGTCGTGGTGATAGCCGTTGGCGAGGCAGACCTGCAACCGACACTGGAGACGCTGCCGGAGAGCTGGAAGAAAAAACTCCTGCTGCTACAGAATGAATTGCTCCCGGGTGATTACGCGAATTTTCCGGAACCCACTGTCATCTCCGTCTGGTTCGAGAAGAAGCCCGGGCAGGATGCCAAAGTCATCATCCCCTCACCTGCTCACGGGCCACGCGCGGCAACAGTCGAAGAGGCTCTCGGATCCATCGACATCCCGGTGCGCGTCCTCGAATCTGCCGGAGCGATGGAGTTCGAACTCGTGGTCAAGAATCTCTATATCCTGACGACCAATATCGCCGGCCTGAAAACCGGTGGAACCGTCGGTGAACTCTGGGCCATCCATGAGGACCTCGCGCGCGCCGTTGGCAATGACGTCATCGATATCCAGGAGGCTCTGACCGGGAACATCTATGACCGCGAGGCGCTTTTCGCGGCCATGGTGACGGCTTTCGAAGGCGATCCGGAGCATAAGTGCATGGGACGCAGCGCCCCGGCCAGGCTGAAGCGCGCCCTTGCACACGCTGAAACCCTGGCCCTTTCAGTACCTGCTCTCAAAAAGATCGCGCAAGAGACAGACAATGGCTGAACCGGCTGAAATCATGCGCGGCAGCCGCGTGACCATGCACTTCTCGCTCGCCCTTTTCGACGGCAAGGAGGCGATTTCCACGTTCGACGAGGAACCGGCCACCCTCACCATCGGCGAAGGAGCCATGGTGCCTACCCTGGAGATGGCTATCTACGGCCTCAAAGCAGGGGAAGAACACACCTTCGAACTGACACCGGAGCAGGCCTACGGACCACGCGACGAGAAACTTGTGCAGCAGATTCCGCTCAGCGAGTTTCCGGAGGAGATCGAGCCGCAGAGAGGCCAGATCATCGCTTTCACAGCAGAGGACGGTGAGGAGATCCCGGGTACTGTCGTGCAGGTGGAGAAGGAGCAGGTCAAGGTCGATTTCAATCACCCGCTCGCAGGTAATTTTGTTATCTTTAGAGTCCAGATACTCTCTGTCAACAACGATTCAGGCATGGACCTATGAAAGTGCTGCTCGCCAATCCACGCGGATTCTGCGCAGGCGTCGACCGCGCCATCGAAATCGTCGAGAAATCGCTCGAACTGATCGGGCCGCCGATCTACGTGCGCCACGAGGTCGTCCACAACCGCTTCGTTGTCGACAGCCTGCGCGATCGCGGCGCGATCTTCGTCGACCGGCTCGATGATGTGCCTGACGGACAGACCGTTATTTTCTCGGCACACGGTGTTGCGCAACGGGTCAAGCAGGAGGCGGAAGAACGCGGCCTGCAGGTCTTCGACGCGACCTGCCCGCTCGTGACCAAGGTCCACATGGAAGTCGTACGCCACTGCAAGCAAGGCGAGAGCGTCATTCTGATCGGCCACAAGGGACACCCCGAGGTCGAGGGCACCATGGGGCAATACCAGTCAGACTTCAATGGTGACGCAGAAATCCTGCTCGTCGAAACACCCGATGATGTGCGCAATCTCGTCGTCAAGAATCCGGAGAAGCTCGCTTACGTCACCCAGACGACCCTCTCGATGGACGACACGGCCGAGGTCATCCGAACCCTGCGGGAAAAGTTCCCGAAAATCATGGGCCCCAAGAAAGACGATATCTGCTACGCAACCCAGAACAGGCAGGATGCCGTCAAGCACCTGGCAGATGATTGCGACCTGATCCTCGTGGTCGGCTCACCCAACAGCTCCAACTCCAACCGCCTGCGAGAACTCGCCGAGAAACGCGGCAAGCGCGCCTACCTGATCGATGGCGCCGGGGATATCGACCCCGCATGGCTGGCTGAAAGTGATGTGATCGGCGTGACAGC
>JARFQQ010000214.1 GCA_029287695.1 Gammaproteobacteria bacterium
CCGTGGGGTATGTTTTGAATCATAACAATCTGGAGAGAGTCAATGCTGACACTGAAATCTGTTATTACTTCTGTTGCAGCTTCTGCCTGCGCTGTCGTCCTGCTGTCAACTACAGCCTGCTCGACAACTGAGGAAGTCGAAGCTGAGCCTGTAAAGGTCAACTGCTACATCGGCAACAATCCGCCTGTCATGCTGACCCCGGAAGAGTGTTCAGCTCGCGGCGGTAACACAACCCGCGGTTAAACTGCCAGCCGCATTTCCTGAACGATCCGGGCAAATGCCCGGATCGTTCTTTTTACCCCTTCCGGCGTGAAACGCCCTGCCGTGTACCGGTATTCCTCGATATCCTGACCTGATCGTAAACGCCCGATGCTTCTCTTTCGCCCACCCGATGGCGCAGGTCAACTGCGTGCATCGATCGCAAGAACCGGCTCGCTTTTAACGAAAGGGCGAATACGCGGTGGTATGATGCCGGGTATCGACACTTCCAGACCGCTCCCCTTGGCTGAAACAGACAACATCACGCTGCAGATCGTCACTGATGCGACCGGCCTTCCGGCTCCCGGACAATTCGTAACCTGGGCCTCGGCGGCACGTCTTGACCAGGAAGAAGCCTCTGTCGTGATCCGTATCGTCGACGAAACGGAGAGTCGCCAGCTCAACCGAGACTACCGCGGCAAGGACAACCCGACCAATGTACTCTCCTTCCCTTTCGAACCACCAGCGGGCATCCGGGAAGAGCATCTTGGCGACCTTGTCATCTGCGCGCCGGTTGTATTGCGTGAAGCACAGGAGCAGAACAAGCAGCCGGAAGCCCACTGGGCGCACATGGTCGTCCATGGCATGTTGCATTTGCAGGGCCATGACCATCAAAATAGCAAGGAAGCAGAGGAGATGGAGTCCCTGGAGCGGCAAATTCTCGACGGCCTGGGGTACTCCGACCCCTACGGAGACCAATGAGTAACGATGAACCTCCGAGTCGCAGCTTCAATGCCTGGCTCGATAAACTGAAAAACCTGTTCAACCGCGAACCGCAAAATCGCGAAGATCTTCTGGATGCCCTGCAACTGGCCCGTGACCAGTCCCTGATCGACATGGATGCCCAAGCCATGATCGAGGGTGTCCTCGCCGTGTCGGACCTGCGCGTACGCGACATCATGATCCCGCGTGCCGAGATGGCTGTCATCGGTCGGGATGACACGCTCGCACAGGTCCTTCCTGTGGTGATTGATTCTGCACACTCGCGGTTTCCGGTCATTGGCGAGGACCGTGCCGAGATCGTCGGCATCATGCTTGCCAAGGACCTGCTGCAGTACTGCGGCGAGAACGCGAAAAAGTTCAACATCCGCGACGTAGTCCGCAAGGCTGTCTTCGTACCGGAGAGCAAGCGGCTCAATGTGCTCCTGAAGGAATTCCGGACCAATCGCAATCACATGGCTGTCGTCATCGACGAGTATGGAACTGCAGCAGGACTGGTCACCATCGAGGACGTGCTCGAGCAGATCGTCGGCGAGATCGAGGACGAGCATGATTTCGATGACGATGTCATGATCCTGCAGCGCAATGAACATGAATACACCCTCAAGGCACAGCTCGATATCGATGATTTCAACGAGCGCTTCGACACGGATTTCAGCGATGACGAATTCGATACCATCGGCGGCATCGTGACCAAGGCTTTCGGCCACCTGCCGAAGAGTGGTGAAACTGTCATGATCGACCGCTTCGAATTTCGCGTCATTCGCGCCGATAGCCGCAAGATTCGACTGCTCGCCGTCCGCCTGGAGCAGGAACCGGGCAACGCATGAAAAAGCTGTTGCCGGCTTTCCTGGCCGGCATACTCACCACATTCTCATTCGCCCCTGCCGGTCTCTGGTGGCTGGCACCTCTCACATTCGCCCTGCTCTTCTCCCTGCTGCTCGAGACCACGCCAAAACGCGCCTTCCTGACCGGCTGGCTCTTCGGCGCCGGTCTTCTTTGCACCGGTCTTGTCTGGATCGAAAACAGCATGAGTGTCTATGCCGGCATGCCGAGGGCACTTGCCATCACACTCGCCATGTTGCTGGCGCTGGGACTCTCGCTCTACTATGGCCTGGCAGCCTGGCTGGCGGTCAGATTCACCCGGGAAAGACAGAAAGCGGCGCGCTTGATTGCGCTTGCCGTGCTCCTTGTCGTCATGGAGTGGGTTCGTGGCTGGTTCCTCACAGGTTTTCCATGGCTCACGATCGGCTACACGCAGATCGACAGCTGGCTGGCGGGGTATGCGCCGCTTGGAGGCGTGCTGCTGCTGTCGCTGCTGGTGACACTCACCGCTTCCGCTCTGGCCGGACTGATCAGGATGCGCTCCCTCTCCGCCACGATGCCCGCCCTTGCCATCCTTGTCGTCTGGAGTGGCGGTTACCTGCTCCAGGAGAGGACATGGACCTCCCCTGATGGCGAGGCGCGCACTGTCAGCCTGCTGCAGGGCAATATTCCGCAGGACCAGAAATGGCTCCCGGAAATGCTGCTGCCGACACTCGACTTCTATATTGGCAGCAGCATGGAGAATCTGGACAGCGACCTGGTCCTCTGGCCGGAGTCGGCCATTCCCGCCCTCGCTCGCAACGTGCGCGCGGATGTCATCGAACCGCTCCGCAAAACCTTCGGTGAACAGCAGAAAGTCCTTGTCACGGGGGTGCTCATGAATCCGGAACCCGGTGTCTACTTTAATACGCTGATATCGCTGGATGGCGGCGAACATCTCTATCACAAGCGCCGTCTCGTGCCTTTCGGTGAATTCTTTCCCCTCGCCTGGCTGTGGAAAGACAGCCTGAGCGGGCTCGCAACCATGGGCGACGACTTCACCGCGGGCAGCGCACCGAAGCCTCTCCTGAAAATCGGCGACCTGACCGCCGGCGCCTCCATCTGCTACGAAATCATTTTCGGCGAGGAAATCCGGGACGCACTCCCGGAAGCGCAGGTCCTGATCAACATGAGCAACGACGGCTGGTTCGGCACCACCTGGGGACCCCTGCAGCATTTCCAGATGGTGCGCATGCGGGCACTCGAAACCGGACGCTACCTCCTGCGCTCCACCAACACGGGCATCACGGCCGTCATCGATGTTCACGGCCAGGTCACGGCCAGGCTGCCGCAATTCGAACGCGACGTGCTCACAGCCAGCTTCACCCCTTACAGGGGTTTGACTCCGTACGCCCGCTTTGGGCTGCTTCCCTGGGGAGGAACCTCGGCACTGCTGTTACTGATCGTGTTTCTTCAAACGCGCAGCAGACGGTTATCATTGCCAGCAAGCCATTAAACGAAAAACAGCATGCATATCCACATACTTGGCATTTGCGGCACCTTCATGGGAGGCATCGCGCTGCTGGCACGCCAGGCCGGTCACCGGGTGACAGGCTCCGACGCCAATGTCTACCCGCCCATGAGCACGCAGCTCGAGGAGGCCGGCATCGAGCTCATGGAGGGTTATCTTCCCGAACACCTCCAGCCCGCTCCCGACATGATCGTCGTGGGCAACGCCATGTCGCGCGGCAATCCGGCCGTCGAGTATATGCTCGACACCAATCTTCCCTATACGTCCGGCCCGCAGTGGCTCTCTGAACACATCCTGCAACAGCGCTGGGTCGTCGCGGTTGCTGGCACCCATGGCAAGACGACCACCGCAAGCATGGTGGCATGGATTCTCGAATACGCCGGCCTCGAACCCGGCTTTCTGATCGGCGGCATCCCGAAAAACTTCGGGCTGTCCGCCCGCTACGGGAAGGCGCCCTTCTTTGTTGTCGAGGCCGACGAGTACGACACCGCCTTCTTCGACAAGCGCTCGAAATTCGTGCATTACCGGCCGCGCACGCTGATCATGAACAACCTCGAATTCGACCATGCCGACATTTTCGATGACCTTGCGATGATCCAGCGCCAGTTCCATCACCTCGTGCGTATCGTTCCCGGAAGCGGCCTTATCGTCGCACCATGCGATGACGCACCGCTCGGGGAGGTACTCGAAGCGGGCTGCTGGACACCAGTCGAAACCATCGGGCCGGATGGCCTCTGGCAGGCCGACCCCGCCGAGGCTGACGGCAGCCACTACCGGGTACTGCTGGAAGGGAAGCCGGTTGGTGAAGTACGCTGGGGCCTGACGGGCGATCACAATCTGCGCAACGGGCTGGCAGCCATCGCGGCTGCGCGCCATGCCGGCGTACCGGTCGA
>JARFQQ010000067.1 GCA_029287695.1 Gammaproteobacteria bacterium
GTCGTGCCCTGCACGGCCGCTTTCTCGGCCTTCCAGATTTCCTCGAGATCGGAGTACTCCTTCTCGAGGCGCACAATCTCCTCCTCGAGATCGGCCAGCCGTTTCTTTGAAGCCTCGTCGGATTCCTTCTTGAGCGCCTCGCGCTCGATCTTGAGCTGGATCAGGCGACGCTCGAGACGATCCATCTCCTCGGGTTTGGAATCAATCTCCATGCGGATCCGTGATCCCGCCTCGTCGATGAGATCGATCGCCTTGTCAGGCAGCTGTCGATCCGTGATATAGCGGGTCGAAAGGGTTGCAGCAGCGACGATCGCCGGGTCCGTGATCTCGACGCCATGATGCACCTCGTAACGCTCCTTGAGCCCGCGCAGGATCGCGATGGTGTCCTCGACACTCGGCTCCTCGACGAGCACCTTCTGGAAGCGGCGCTCAAGGGCGGCGTCTTTCTCGATGTACTTGCGGTATTCGTCGAGCGTGGTCGCGCCGATGCAGTGCAGCTCGCCGCGAGCCAGTGCCGGCTTCAGCATGTTGCCGGCATCCATGGCACCCTCGGCCTTGCCGGCGCCGACCATGGTATGGATTTCGTCGATGAAGAGAATGATGTTGCCCTCGGACTTGGCCACATCGTTGAGCAGCGCCTTCAGACGCTCCTCGAACTCGCCACGAAACTTGGCACCGGCCAGCAGCGCCCCGAGGTCGAGCGACAGCAGGCGCTTGCCCTTGATTCCCTCAGGCACCTCGCCGTTGACGATGCGTTGCGCAAGCCCCTCGACGATGGCTGTCTTGCCGACACCGGGCTCGCCGATCAGTACCGGGTTGTTCTTGGTGCGGCGCTGCAGCACCTGCACGGCGCGACGGATCTCCTCGTCACGCCCGATGACCGGGTCAAGCTTGCCCTGCTCGGCACGCTCGGTCAGATCGATGGTGTATTTCTCCAGTGCCTGGCGCTGATCCTCGGCGTTCGGGTCATTGACCGCCTGGCCGCCGCGCATCTGCTCGATTGCCTGTTCGAGTGCACCTTTCGCGGCGCCAGCATCGCGCAACAGCTTGCCGAGCTCGCCTTTCTCCTCGAGCGCAGCCAGCAGGAAAAGCTCGCTGGAGATGTACTGGTCATTGCGCTGCTGCGCCAGCTTGTCTGTCTGGTTCAGCAATCGGCCGAGGTCGTTCGAGACATGCACATCACCTTCCGAGCCCTGTACGGACGGCAGGCGCTCGAGCATGACGCCGAGACCGGAACGCAGCTGGTTGACGTTCACGCCGGCTTGCGTGAGCAGGTGCCTCGCCGTGCCACCTTCCTGGTCTAGCAGCGCGACGAGGAGATGTACCGGTTCGATGAACTGGTGATCCCTGCCAACGGCGAGGCTCTGGGCATCCTGCAGCGCCAGCTGGAATTTGCTTGTCAGTTTGTCCATTCGCATGGTGAATATCCCGAATCTGAAAAATTACTTCACCGGATATAGGGGTATTGCATGGCGTTTCAAGCCGTATTGAGCAGTTGCTCCATGCGCTGCATCAACTCGGCATGACTTTTTCCGGCCGGGTCGATTGGCGGGTGGACCCGTACGCGCGCATGCCCCCGCATCACCAGTGCCGGCAGGATATGGCCTGCTCCCACAACCCCCTCGATGGTCGCGAGGTGGATGACACAACCGGTCAGGGTCGCAAGTCTGGCAGCGCCCCCCTTGAGATGGCGTGGCGGATCATCGGGCAAGTGAATCCGGCCGTGGGGGAAAAGCGCCACGACATCGCCCTGCTCGAGCGCAGTGATGGCCTCGCGAAGCGCTTTCTCCGGCCGCCCCCTGCGGTCCACCGGGATGCAGCCGATTGCACGGAACAGCCAGGTCAAGCCCGGCCAGTGGTAGTGCTCGCGCGCGATCATGAAGCGCAGCGGACGGTTCGATATGGCGATCAGCAGCAGGGCATCGAGCCCTGAGAGGTGATTTGCGACGACCAGTGCCGGCCCGCTGGCGGGCAGCCGGAGCGGGTCATGCTCGAGACGGTGAAATTTCAGGCAAAAGAGCCGGTTCAATCCCTCGAGCCAGTTCAGCCAGCGGTTGCCATAATCTGTGCGATGGTAGCGCTGCACGACGACAATGGTGCGCCAGACCAGGAACAGCGCCAGGAGAAGCAAAGCCGCGAGCAACCAGTCGGACAAGACTCACTCCATCCAGATGAGAGTCGCCATGCGTCCGGTAACACCGTCACGGCGATAGGAAAAGAAGCGCTCGCTGTTGCTGAAGGTGCAAAAACCGCCGCCATGAACCTGCGTGACGCCGGCAGCCGCGAGACGCGTGCGCGCCAGCGAGTAGATATCGGCAAACCAGTGGCCGGGGCGCGATTGCGTGAAGGCATGCGAAGATTCGGCATGAATCGAGACAAAGGCATCATGGACCTCGTCGCCAACCTCGAACGCCTGCGG
Organism: Gammaproteobacteria bacterium; assembly: GCA_029287695.1. GTDB lineage: Bacteria > Pseudomonadota > Gammaproteobacteria > Chromatiales > Chromatiaceae > Sva-25. The sequence continues at coordinate 2,420 of JARFQQ010000067.1, forward strand.
GCCGATAGCCGGCCCCAGCCAGGCGATGATTTCGCCGGGGGCTTCCGCGAAACGATCGAGGGTCTGTTCGAGCACGCCGCCCGCGAGGCCGCGCCAGCCGGCATGGGCCGCGGCGACGCGGGTCCCGGAAGCATTGGCGAACAGCACAGGCAAACAGTCAGCCGTCATGACGGCACACACCTGCCCGGGGCTGTCAGACATGGCCGCATCGGCCTCGCAGCCTTGCCTGTCGGCAGCAGGGTCGGCAACGGCACAACCATGGACCTGCCGCAGCCATAACGGCTCCGAGGGGAGGCCGGCCTCACGGACGAGAATACGGCGATTCGCTGCCACGGCAGCCGGATTGTCCTCGACATGATCGCCAAGATTGAGACTCTCCCAGCGACCGGCGCTGACACCCCCGCTCCGCGTTGTGCTGAGCGCACGCACGGATCGCGGAACCGGCCACTCGGGGATGATCCAGTCAGGCATCTTTTGCATCTTGCCTGAGAATGGCCAGCAACCGTTCCATGTCATCCGGCATGGGCGCTTCCCATTCAACCCGTGTGCCCGTGACCGGATGTTCGAAACCGAGCCGGAAGGCATGCAGCGCCTGGCGCCGGAAGTTTCGCAAGGCTTCTTTGAGAGGCTCGCTGCAACCCGCGGGAATCTGCAGTCGCCCCCCGTAGAGCGGATCACCGGCAACGGGATGGCGGATATGCGCCATGTGCACCCGAATCTGGTGGGTCCGCCCGGAATGCAGCTTGACCTGCAGCAGGCAGTGAGCGCGGAAGCGCTCGAGCACGCGGTAATCAGTCATGGCGGGTTTGGCGCTTTCGTTATACACCACGGCCATTTTCGTGCGCTGTGTCGGGTGGCGTCCGATGGGTTCATCGACCGTTCCGCCGGCAACCATGCGCCCGGTGACGATGGCGCGATACTCACGATGGATATCCCGCTTCTGCAGCATGTCCACAAGCAGCTTGTGGGCTCGCTGGCTCCGCGCGATGACCAGCAACCCGCTGGTATCCTTGTCGAGCCGGTGGACGATCCCGGCACGCGGCAGGGTCTCCAGGGAGGGGTCATGGTGCAGCAGGCCGTTGAGCAAGGTGCCTGCGGGGTTGCCGGCAGCCGGGTGTACAACCAGGCCCGGCGGCTTGTTGATGACGATGAGGTCGTCATCCTCGTAGAGAATATCGAGGTCGAGCTTTTCGGGCGCGTCCTCGATGACCGGCACTTCCTCGACCTGCAGCGCGATGTGGTCGCCGGCTGCGACCTTCCCCCTGGCGGCCATGGAGGCGCCGTTAACCGTCACATTCCCTGACTTGACCCACTTTTGCAGCCTGCTTCGGGAGTAGTCTTCGAAGAGCGCTGCAAGCGCCTGGTCGAGTCGCTTGCCGGCCAGTTCATCCGGAATCACCGCCTGGAGCGTCTGCCGGGTCATCGCTGCACGAATCCTGTCCGATTCCGGTATAATTTCGCCATTTCGGCAATCTTATCAGGAACAGACTGCTCATGGGGCGCTCACTCATCTCGCTGATTCTGGCTGCTCTGCTGCTGCATGGCTGCTCGCTTCTACCGGAGCAGAAGGACAAGACCAGGAACTGGTCGGCCGAGCGCTTCTACACGGAAGCCTCGACGGCATCCGCTGAGGGCAACTACGAGACAGCCATCGAGTACTACGAGATGCTCGAGGCGCGCTATCCCTACGGCTACTATGCTGCCCAGGCCCAGCTTGATGTGGCCTATGCCTATTACAAATACGATGAGCCGGATGCCGCCATCGACGCGCTCGAGCGTTTTATCCGCCTTCACCCGGATCACCCGCAAACGGCCTATGCCAACTACATGAAAGGGATCGTCAACCTCAACCGCAACATCGGACTGGTCGACCGTTTTGTGACCACCGATGCGTCCAAGCGCGACCCGGCATCCTACGCCCAGGCCTACAAGGACTTCATGGCGGTTATCGAAAAGTACCCCGATTCACGTTATGCCCGGGATGCCCGTCAACGTGCAATCTATCTGCATAACAGCCTCGCCATGCACGAAATCCATATCGCCAACTACTATATGGACCGCGGCGCCTACCTGGCTGCAGCAAAACGCGCAGCAGGCGTGATCGAGAATTACCAGCGCACACCGGCTGCAAAGCGGGCACTCGAGATCATGGTCGAGGCCTACACAAAGCTCGACCTGCCTGAACTCGCTGCCGATGCCGAGCGCGTGCTCGCAATCAATGAGGCACAGGGTAATTTCGTCCGCGACGCGGATCTCGAGGAGCAGCGCGGGCTGATCCGGCGCTTCTGGGACTGGACAGGCATCGACGAAGACTGACGG
>JARFQQ010000084.1 GCA_029287695.1 Gammaproteobacteria bacterium
CTATTGCGACGCAGTTTCTCCTCGATCACCTGCAGTGTTGCTGTCTGGCTCATGCCCTGATATTCCATGGCTGCGCAGATGACACCACCGGCATTGGCGATGAAATCAGGGACACAGAGCACGCCTTTCTCATGCAGGATTTTTTCCGCGCCCGGTGTAAAGGGAATATTGGCGCCCTGTACCACGAGCCGGGTATTCATGCGTTCCACATTCTCTTCATCGATGACATCCGGTCGTGCAGCCGGGATCCAGATCTCGCACTCGACATCGATGATGCCCTCGCAATTCGAGATGACGCCGTCGCCGTAATCGATCACGCTGCGCCCCTGTTCTTTCAGTTCGATGAGATCGCCGATATCGAGTCCGTCCGGGTTGTGGATCGTACCCTGCGAATCGGCCGCGCCCACCAGTATTGCTCCCTTGTCGGCCAGAAAGTGCGCCGCGTTCTTGCCGACCGCACCGAAACCCTGCACGGCGACGCGTGCGCCTTCAATCTCGAAATCACAGGAGCGCAGTGCAACGTCGACCACGTGGCTGATGCCGAAGCCTGTTGCACCGATCTCGTCGAGTGGGATACCGCCGATTTCGCGTGGCAACCCGACAGAGCGATTGATCTCGTCCTTGACCCAGGCCATGCACTCCTCGTCGGTGCCCATGTCCGGACCGAAGATGTAGTGCTTCTCATTCTTGAGCATGCGCGCAAGCGTACGAATCAGAGTTTCCTTTTGCTCGCGCGGCATTTTCGGGTCGCCGTAGAGTACCGACTTGCCCCCGCCATGCGGCAGCCCGGCAGCCGCATTCTTGAAAGTCATGGCGCGGGCCAGGCGGAAGCACTCTTCGGTAGTGACATCCGGCGCCATGCGCAATCCACCGATCGAGGGCCCTTTGGCAACATTATCGACAACGAGCACGGCCTTCAGGTTGATCGAGGGTTCATGCAAGTGGACAACTTTCATCGGGCCGAGATCATCGGCAAAGCGGAAACTGGCTTCCAAGGGATTCCTCTCTATCGCGCTTTATTATCAGTATGGTTACTATCATAGACATTGTGTAGAAGCAGAGGCAGTTCCGCGCATGATCAGCATCAACGAGATCGAATTTGCCCGCCAGCGCATCGCAGGCAATGTTCTGCTGACTCCATGCGCCTACAGCGAGAAACTCAGCCTGCTGACAGGTTGCGAACTCTATCTGAAACTGGAAAACCTGCAGAAGACCGGGTCGTTCAAGGATCGCGGTGCACTGAACAGGATTCTTTCCCTCTCGGATGAGGAACGTGCTGCCGGTATCGTTGCTGCCTCGGCCGGGAATCATGCCCAGGGTATCGCTCATGCTGCACGAGTCTGCGGGCTGAAATGTGTGATCGTCATGCCCGAGACGACACCGCTATCGAAGGTGAACGGGGCCCGCGAACTCGGCGCAGAGATCGTGCTGCACGGCGCGGGTTATGACGATGCTTTCGAGGAGACCAGCCGACTGCAGCTTCAGAAGGGCTACACCCTCGTGCATGCCTTCGACGATGCGGGTGTCATCGCGGGGCAGGGGACTATCGGGCTGGAACTGCTGGAGCAGGTGCCGGAGATGGATGCCGTCATCGTCCCTGTCGGCGGGGGCGGTCTCATTTCAGGTATTGCAACTGCCATCAAGGCAAGGCGCCCCGATGTGGAAGTCATCGGCGTCGAATCGGAGCACCTGCCGGCGATGCAGAAAAGCATCGCGGCTGGCAAACTTGAGCAGGTCGCGATGGCTTCGACGATCGCTGACGGCATTGCCGTTCGCAAGGTTGGTCATTTAACCATGCCGATCGTACGCAAGCTGGTCTCCAGGGTTGTCACCGTTTCCGAAGAGGAGACGGCAGCAGCTATCATGCTTCTTCTCGAGCGAGAGAAAACACTCGCCGAAGGCGCTGGAGCGGTGGGCCTGGCAGCACTCTACTATGACAGGCTGTCTGACCTCAGGGGCAGGAAAGTGGTTGTGGTCATCAGCGGTGGGAATATCGATATGGAACTACTGTCGCGAATTGTCCGGCGCGGTCTTGAACATGATGGCCGGTTATGCGAACTCAGCGTGATCGTGCCGGACAAGCCGGGTAGTATCGCCAGGGTAGCAGCAGTGATTGCTGCTCAGGGAAGCAATATCTTCGAGCTTTCGCAGCGACGCAGGGAGAGCGAGGTTGCGCTCGGCGAGCGTGCAGTGGTGCTGCAACTCGAGACGCGCGGACATGCGCATATCGCAACCATCGTCGGGGCGCTCGGCAAGGAGGGAATCAGGCTGCTCAACGCAGAGGAAGATATGTCTCAGAGTAAAAACGATTGATCGCTATTTTTCTTATTACCGAATGATTCTTGCCTTTTGACCTTGATCCCGGAAAAAAATCACGGACGCAGCCAGGCAGTACCGAACACGACATAGAAAACCGGGTCATCCGGCCCGAATGCGACATCAATCCCCATATGCAGGCCATGCCGGCGCGCCAGCAGATAGCGGAAACCGGCACCACCTGACGAGACGCTCTTCTCGCTGTCTTCAAGGCGGCTCTCGCTTCGGGCCAGGCCTGCGCCTCCAAAACCGACAAGGCTGAAACGCGGATGAAACTGCCATCGCAGTTCCGCCTCGAACTCCGCTGCTTCCTCACCCTGATATTTCATGGCCTGTACACCACGCAGCGAGACGAATGGACGCAGATAGAAGGGTGTGCCATCTGAGCTGACTGTTCCACTGGCCCGTGCTCCGAGGTAGAGGTTTTCGGTGAGCGGCTGGTAGCGTATTGCCGTGAAAGTGGCTTTCTCGAAATCCCGGTCGCTCCCCAGTGACTGGCGAAAGATATTGGCAGACAGATCGAGATACCAGCCATGGGTCGGTGTGAAGAAATTGTCCCGGGTATCATAGGTCAGCGAGGGGGTCAGGGCCGCCAGCTTGAGTTCCAGGTCCAGAGGGGGAACTGGCGGAGGAAGGGCGTTACCGGCATCAAGGCTGACATTCGTGGATGCCCTGGCATATTTCAGGCCGGCCCAGAATGGTGATTTCCCGAGACGATAACTCCCGCCAATCACACCACCACGTGCTGCAATCGTGTAGTCCAGACCCTGCCGGCCGGAGTTGCGGTCGCCACCCAGTCCGAAGAACTCCAGATTGACATCGGCGTCAGCCACGCCAATGAGCGTACGAAGATTCCCATCCATCCAGGTGCCGAGATGGGCCGCGAACTTGCCTCGGCTTCCGTTTTCCGTGGCCATCGCCCCCACTGCCGCTATATTCGGCCGCACACCTGCTTGACCTTCTCCGGGTGTATCCCGATCCACGAAGACCAAAGCTCCGACCGCCCCGTAACCGACAGCGGGTTCCGTGATCGGCGAGATGACTGGTACGAATCCGTGGGCTTTGTCCAGGAAGCTGCCGAGATCGAACCAGCCGTCCTCGACATCGATGAATTGTCTCGACCCGCCGGCTTCCGTCTTCTCAACCTCCTCCACTGCTACAGCAGACATTGAAATCGCGAGCAGGAGGATTGCGATATGGGTTCTCTTGAGGAAGGGAGTTAGCATTACCGCGAGAAGTCTCCAGATACGGCGACAATGGAAGGATAGGGTATGCCGGATGACCGGGGTCGGAGTCAGAACTGTTGAGACCACTGTTTCTGATTCACGGTTAGTTTCGGGCCTTTACTCTGACCTCAAATAGGCCGGGTGCCGGCGGATTATGTCAGAGATCATTTTTGAATGAATGATCTCTGACATCGACTGCGGTTACTTGATGCTCAGGAGTTCGAGCGTGAAGATCAGTGTTTCGTTCGGGCGGATATCAGCGCCTCTTGCGCGTTCGCCATAGCCGAGATCCGAGGGGATGAAGACTTCCCACTTGTCACCCGGCTTCATATTCTGCAGCGCTTCGCTGAAGCCCTTGACGACGCCCGACACAGGGAAGCTCGCCGGCTTGCCGCGCTTGTAGGAACTGTCGAAGACCTTGCCGTCGATACGGCGGCCCTCGTAGTGAACCTCGACCGTATCGGTCGCTTTCGGGGAAGTGCCGCTGGCATCGCCGGACTCGATCACGCGGTACTGGACACCGCTCGGGAGCGTTGTGACTCCCTCTTTCTTCGCATTCGCGGCGAGGAAGGCCTGCCCTTTTTCGAGATTGGCAGCGGCATCGGCATTCTCCTCTCCCTGCGTGGCGGCCTCGATCTTTTTCTGCTCTGCGATGATGGCCTCGATCTCCTCTTCGCTGAACATGGAGTCCTTGTCGTTGAGGGCATCATGGATTGCCTGTGTGAAGGTGTCGGCGTTGACTTCCAGACCCGCGCTCCTGAGTCGGTTGGCCAGTGTGTAACCCTGCAGGTAGCTGAACTTGTCTGCCTGGCTCATGGATTCCTTGTCCAGGCTGCCTGCAGCTTGCAGGGAGGTGCTGGCAAGAAGGAGCGCGAAGGCGAGGGGAGTGAATTTTGGAAAGGAGAGCTGAAGCATTTGAGAATCCTTGTTGTTTGTTAGAGAAGGGCAATCTGTCGCAGCCTGATTCTGCGCGATCGCTCGTGGGCATTCAAGAGGGGTGTCACTTTCCCGGCAATCCCGGGCCTTGCTTCCGAAGCAGGAAGCGTACAGGCGCAGTGGTCATGACATCAGCTTTCTCAAATCCTGCTTTTCAATGACAGGTGCGAAGCTCTCGGCTAAGATGCACATCTGTTCAGCACCCAAACGCAAGGAATATCATGAACAAGGGAGTGCTCCCGATCATTTTCACAACAGTCCTCGGGGCATCATATCCTCTCGCCGCTGACAGCGAGCAGGAAGCGATAGCGGCCGACTGTCGTATCGAGGGCGAGGCTGCCGGCATGAGTGGCCAGGCACTCGAGGAGTTCGTCAAAGAGTGTGTCGAGGAACTCAGCGGCGTCACCTATGACAACCAGGTCGGCCCGGAGTCTGACAACAAGTAGTCTGCGTCACTGCTTTTCGTAGGCCTCGATGACGCGTTGCACGAGCGGATGACGAACAACATCCTTTGCATTGAAAAAAGTAAAGCTGATGCCGTCGACCTCGTGCAGGATGTCCACTGCCTGACGCAGCCCTGACTTCTGTCCTCGCGGCAGGTCGACCTGGGTCACGTCCCCCGTGATCACAGCTGTCGAGCTGAAGCCGATCCTGGTGAGGAACATCTTCATCTGCTCCGGTGTGGTGTTCTGCGCCTCGTCGAGGATAATGAACGAATCATTCAGCGTACGCCCGCGCATGTAGGCCAGCGGCGCAACCTCGATCACGTTGCGCTCGATGAGCTTGTCGACGCGCTCGAAACCCAGCATTTCGTAGAGAGCGTCATAGAGTGGCCGCAGATAGGGATCGATCTTTTGCGCAAGATCGCCGGGCAGGAAGCCGAGTTTTTCTCCTGCTTCGACTGCCGGGCGTACAAGCAGGATACGCCGGATATTCTGGCGTTCCAGTGCCTCGACGGCTGCTGCGACGGCAAGATAGGTCTTGCCTGTCCCGGCCGGACCGACGCCGAAGTTGATATCGTTCGTCACGATGCGATGCAGGTACTGCTTCTGGTGCGGGCCGCGTCCGCGTACCACGCCGCGTTTGGTCTTGATGATGACTTCCGGGATTTCGGCTTCCCCGACCTTCTCGAGACGCTCGTCGATTCCCGACTCTTGCAAGTAGAGATTGATCGCATTCGAATCGAGATGCTCGTCAGCTGTGGCGCTGTAGAGGTCGGTCATGAGTTCGCGCGCGGCCGTGAGGATCGCGGGAGGTCCGACGATCTGGAAGCTGTTGCCCCGGTTGTTGATTTCGATGCCGAGCCTCGACTCGATCTGTCGCAAGTGGTTCTCGAGCGGGCCACAGAAGTTCGATAGCCGCTCGTTGTCCTCGGGATCGAGCAGGAACTGCAGTGATTCGGCGTTATCCTGCATGGAGTTCTCCGCGCAGTGAATTGGGCAGGGCCTCGGTGATGAGCACCTCGGCAAAGTCACCGATAAGCGCTTGGGGGCCGTCAAGGTTCACGACGCGGTTGTTTTCCGTACGTCCGGCGATCTGCTCGGGATTCTTGCGCGCGGGCCTGTCCACAAGCACCCTCTGCACTGTGCCGACCATCTGGCGACTGAAACGCCGGGCGTTGCTGTTGATCAGCAGTTGCAACCGCTGCAGCCGTGCCTGCTTGACCTCCAGCGGGACATCATCCGGCAGGTCTGCCGCAGGTGTGCCGGGGCGCTGGCTGTAGATAAAGCTGAAGGAATGGTCGAAG
>JARFQQ010000073.1 GCA_029287695.1 Gammaproteobacteria bacterium
GCAAAGGTGTTGAAGAGCTTGCCGGATTCGAGAATGGCAATGTGGATGGGCGGCACGAGTGACATCATGCGCGGCTCGTTTTTGTCCGGCCAGAGGATCAGGGTGCCGGTCTCGGCGATGCCGCCAAGTGTCGTTGTGACAGCAGCGTCGATGGTGTGAAAGAGTTCGGACTTCCAGTCCTCGATTTCCTGTTCGCAGGTCAGCAGCTTTTCGAGCGGTGGCTGCTGCCGGATCCTGACACCGCGTTCTGTGGCAGGAGAGTAGAGCAGGTTGCCGAGCTGTTTTTGCACGCACACACTCTTCAACGTCTCTATCCATCCGGCTTCGGTCGTCTCGATGATCTCTGCGCGCACCGCTGTCATGCGTTCCGTGAAGCGGCGGATTCTCTCTTCAGGATCCCAGACAGGAGACTCCACAGCACCCGGATCCATGCCGCTGATGTCAGGCCTTGGTGCATGCCGCAACCTGGCGAGAATTTTTTGCCTGGCATCACTCATCATCGACTCCGTGTGTGCGTGCCAGGTCGTGCAGGCTTTTCGCTGCCGGTTTCGGCGCGGTGCGGTAACGCGTCCAGGGGCCGGCCTTTGCAGGCGCCAGCTTGCGCAAGCGGGTAGCGGTTTTCGCCATGAGCCGGTAGAGCGCTGGTCTGGCATGGAGTAACGACCAGGTTTTCCAGATCATCGCCTCGGTTTTCTTGCGCTTGCTGCCACTTCCCGGACTGACGCCATCGCTGTGATTCGCCTCGTAACGCAGACGATTGATGATCTTCGGAATCGGAATACGTACAGGACACACCTCGCCACAGGCGCCGCAGAGGCTCGAGGCTGTCGTCAGTCCGCCATAATTGTCCAGGCCACCTTTTTGCGGTTCGAGAATGGTGCCGATCGGTCCGGGATAGACGGTGCCATAGGCGTGCCCGCCAATTCGCGTGTAGACGGGGCAGTGGTTCATGCAGGCGCCACAGCGGATACAGCGTAGCGTTGCCAGCAGTTCCGGGTCGCTGTAGATCCTCGATCGACCATTGTCGAGCAGCACGAGGTGTACCTCTTCCGGGCCATCCGTTTCGCCCGGCTTGCGAGGGGAGCTGATCATGTTGAAATAGGTCGTGATCGGCTGGCCTGTAGCCGAGCGCGTCAGCAGTGTGAGGAGTGGTGGAATCTGCTCGAACGACTCTACGACCTTCTCGATCCCGGTCACGGCGATATGCACGGGAGGTACAGTCGTACTCATGCGGCCGTTGCCCTCGTTCTCGACGAGGCAGAGCGTGCCGGTCTCGACGACAGCGAAGTTGACGCCGGAAAGCCCGACCTCTGCTGCCTCGAACCGGTCGCGCAGGATGGTGCGTGCACTCTGTGTCAGCTCGTCGATGTCCTCGGTGTAGGGGATGTCAGGGAATTTCTCGCGGAAGAGTTCGGCAATCTGGTAACGATCCTTGTGAATGGCCGGTGCGACGATGTGCGAGGGGGGCTCTTCGGCCAACTGGAGGATGAACTCGCCGAGGTCTGATTCAAGGACGTCAATGCCGCGTTCGATGAGGTAGTCATTGAGACCCATCTCTTCCGAGACCATCGATTTTCCCTTGATCATGCGCTTCGCACCATGACTCTGCATGATCTCCAGCACGATGCTGTTGGCTTCTTCCGTCGTTTCAGCCCAGTGCACCCGGATACCGTTTTCCGTGAGCTTTTCCTCGAGCGCTTCGAGCAGGTCCGGCAGGCGCGACAGTGCAGATGCCTTGATAGCCATGCCATGGCGGCGCAGGGATTCCATCGCATCAGCGTCCGGAAAGAGATCAAGGCGCCGCTGCATGAGGCCGTCCATGGCACGGCGGAAATTGCCTCGCACGCGTTCGTTGCCGAGGGCGTCGCGAATCCGGATATCGAAGTCGGCGTCAGTCGTCTGCACGGGTACGCTCCCAGAGAAATTCGGCGATATGCAGGCAGCGCGGGCCATGTCCCTGCTTCTCGAGAACGCCTGCGATGTTCATGAGACAGCCACAGTCCTGGCTCACGAGGATTTCAGCGTCACTCTCGCGGATACTGTTGGCCTTGTCAGTGGCCATGGCTCCCGATATCTCCGGTTGCTTGACAGAGAAAGTACCGCCAAAACCACAGCACTCGCGCTTGTATGCCTGCTCGACCAGCTCGACACGGGCAAGGCCCGAGACGAGAGACTCGATTCTGTCGCCGACCTGCATTTCGCGCAGTGCCGAGCAGGAGCTGTGAATTGCCACCTTCCGGGGTTTGCCCAGGTCTTCGGCCCGGAACTCAAGCACATCGACGAGAAAGGCCGTCAGCTCGATCACGCGTTGTGAGAGGGCGTTGGCCGTCTCTTCCAGCGACGTGCCCCGGAACAGCGCGGGATAGTGTTCCTTCATCATGCCGGCACAGGAAGCAGAGGGCACGACAACCGGGATCTCTTTCGGGAAGAGGGCGAGTTGTGCGGCGGCAACGGCGCGCGCCTCGTCACGGTACCCCGAGTTCCATGCCGGCTGGCCGCAGCAGCTCTGGTCTTGCGGAAATATCACGCGCACACCCTCGCGTTCGATGAGACGCATGCCGGCGAGACCGGCTTCAGGGTAGAAGAGATCGACGAGGCAGGTTCCGAAGAAATAGACCTGTTGCGGATTTTTTATCGTCATGAGTGCAGTCTGTAACCTCCATCAAGTATAGACAGGGTCGACGGCATGGGTGGTTCTGCTCAGTCGTTCATTGTGAACGGAACCTGTGCAAAATGGTGGCGCCCGTTCTCGCGCGTGGCGATGAGTATCTCCCAGTTGATCTCGGACGGGTCATCCGACTCGAGGATAATCTCGTTTTTCCAGGCCCCCAGCGATGAATCGTAAACGGCAGGTCGCGGGCTTGACTGGGTGCTTTCGTCAGCCTGGATGAAGCCGATGGTGACATAGTCGACCTGCTTGTCGGGCGTGATGTAGACAGTCAGGAGTTTGCCGGTCAGCAGGCTGCCCTCTAATTCCACCTCGACGGAGAGTTCTTCGTCCCTGAGAGTGCAGGATTCGCGAGAGAGGTCGCAATCTTCCGAGAACTGCATCATCCTGTCGCGCTCGTTATCGAAAAAGTGTCCCGCGAAAAAATAACCCGCACCAAACAGCACGGGAATGAGAATCATGGCGAGTGAGATGTGTAAGAGGCGTTTCGTGTTCATTGATCTCTTTTCAGCATGGCCGGGGCGTTGGTGCGTCGGCCCGCAGGCATTCTCTTCAGACAGCTTCGAATGCCTGGGAGATGTCCTCGATGATGTCGTCGATGTGCTCGATGCCGATACAGAGGCGAATCATCTCGGGGGTGACACCAGCCCTCTGCTGCTCCTCGGGTGTCAGCTGGCGATGCGTCGTCGAGGCGGGATGGCATGAGAGTGTCTTGGCATCGCCGATATTGACGAGCCGCTTGATCATCTTGAGTGCATCGTAGAACTTGACGCCGGCCTCGTATCCCCCCTTGATGCCGAAGGTCATGAGCGATGAGGGTTTGCCGTTGAAATATTTCTGTGCCAGGTCGTAATACCTGTCTCCCTCGAGTCCGCCGTAATTGACCCACTCGACACTCGGGTGTTCCTTGAGGAATTTTGCCACGGCCATGGCATTGTCACAGTGACGCTCCATGCGCAGACTCAGTGTTTCGATGCCCTGCAGCAGCAGGAAGGCACTCATCGGCGACAGCGCCGAACCTGTGTTGCGCAGCGGAACGGTGCGTGCCCGGCCGATAAAGGCAGCCGGACCAAATGCCTCCGTGTAGACCACACCGTGGTAGGAGGGCTCCGGATTGTTGAGCATGGGGAATCGCTCCTTGTGCTCCGCCCACGGAAACTTGCCCGAGTCGACAATGATGCCGCCAAGGGTCGTGCCATGACCACCCATGTACTTGGTCAGCGAGTGCACCACAATGTCAGCGCCATAGTCGATCGGATTCATGAGTGCCGGTGTCGCAACGGTGCTGTCCACGATGACGGGTACACCATGGCTGTGTGCCATGGCACTGACGGCTTCCAGGTCGACGATGTTTCCGGCCGGATTGCCGATGGTCTCGCAGAACACCGCCCTGGTCTTGTCGTCGATGAGCTTCTCGAGGTCGGCGGGAGCGTCGCTCTCTGCAAAGCGCACATCGATGCCCTGTTTCGGCAGCATGTGCGCGAAGAGGGTGTAGGTGCCGCCATAGAGCTGCGGCGTGGCGACGATGTTGTCACCGGCCTCGGCAATGGTGAGGATGGCATAGTTGATTGCAGCGCTGCCGGCACTGGTTGCAAGTGCTGCAATACCTCCCTCGAGTGCCGCGACGCGTTGCTCGAGCACGTCCCAGGTGGGATTCATGATGCGAGTGTAGATGTTGCCCGGGACGGCCAGGTCGAACAGGTCGGCGCCGTGCTGGGCGTTGTCGAATTCGTAGGCAACTGTCTGGTAGATGGGTACGGCGACTGATTTTGTCGTCGGATCCGTTTCATAACCCGCATGGATCGAGATGGTTTCTTTCTTCATGGTCCTCACTCCGGTGGTGCTCTTTATGGTTATTGTCTTCGATACAGGTCGGTGATTATGACAAATTCAGCAGGCCTTTGGCAGCGAACTTTCGCTGCCGCACCCGCTGCTGTCGGGTCCTGCGGGTAAGCGCCGTTGTTCAGAGATAGCTGGTCCAGTCGCGGCTCTTGTCACCGAAGACGAGGAACTCGGGATTGAGCAGGGATTCTTTCGTGTTGTATTTCAGGGGCGTTCCGCCGGTATCAGTCACCATGCCGCCGGCGGCCTCGACAACAGCCTGTGCAGCAGCCGTGTCCCACTCGCAGGTGGGTCCCAGTCGGGGATAGATATCGGCCTCTCCTTCCGCCACGAGGCAGAGTTTCAGTGAGCTGCCCATGGAAACAATTTCATGCTCGCCCACGTTATCGAGAAAACGCTGCAGCGAACTGCCGGCATGCGACCGACTGCCTGCAACGCGCAACGGGCTCCTGGCTTCTGCAGTGGCATGGATTTGCACGGTATTGCCGTCTGTCGTCCTGAAGGCGCCTTTGCCTGCCTCGCCATGGAAAGTCACTCCCGTGGCAGGCACATGGACGACGCCGAGAATCGCTTTGTGGTCCCTGACGAGAGCAATGTTGACCGTGAATTCGTCGTTTTTCTTGATGAACTCCTTCGTCCCGTCGAGCGGATCGATTAACCAGTAGGTCGACCACTGGCTACGCTCCTCAAAGGGAATCTCTGCATCTTCCTCCGAGAGCACGGGGATGTCCGGCGTGAGCTTTCCCAGCGCATCCACGATGATCCTGTGGGATGCGAGGTCAGCCTCTGTCAGTGGTGAGGCATCCTGTTTTTCGTAGATCGTAAAGTCCTGCCTGTAGATGGCGAGGATTGCGTCGCCGGCCTCTCTGGCAGTTCGAATCAGGCTATCGATATCGATTGGGTCGGTCATGGTTCTGATACAAGGTAGAGGGTTGCAATCGTGCGGGCATCTGTCACGTCGCTGCGTGCGACGATATCGTTAATACCAGCGATTTTGCACGGGACGATCTCGAGCGCCTCGGGTTCGTCACCCGGCAGCCGCGAGGCAGTCAGGCCGGTTGCACGGATAACATGGCTGGTGTGGTTGATATAGCCAGGGGCGATTGTCAGCGGGGCGATGTAGTCGAGCTGGTCCGCCTTGTAGCCAATCTCTTCCTGCAGCTCCCGGTTCGCGGCTTGCAGGAAGTCCTCGCCCCTGTCGACCAGTCCCTTGGGCAGGGTGAGTTCATAGTCGTCGATCGCCGCCGAGTATTCCCGAATCATCAGGAGGGTTTCATTATCCAGGAAAGGGGCGATAATAACCGAATCAGGATATTCACCCACCATGCGCTCGTAGACCCGCTCGATGCCATTGCTGAAAGTCAGGTGCAGCTCCTCAATGCGAAACAGACGGCTTTCGGCAATCGTTCTGACCGAACGGATATGCGGCTTTGTGGGCATGGTTATCCAGGCAAATTGCTACAAGCGCAGACTCTAGAGACAAACCCGTGCCCGATCAACCCTTGAACCTCGACTGGAACAGCATCGACACCGTCTTTCTCGACATGGACGGAACACTGCTGGATCTCTATTTCGATAACCATTTCTGGCTCGAGCATGTGCCGAAACGCTATGCAGAGAAGCACGGATGGACGCTCGAGGAGGCCACCCGGCATCTCGGGCAGAAATACCACAGCAAGGCGGGGACGCTCGACTGGTACTGCATTGATTACTGGGGCAGTGAACTCGGTATGGATATCCTGACGCTCAAGGAGGAGACCGAGCACCTGATCGGGATGCACCCGCATGTCGAACACTTCCTCTCGGCGCTGCATGCGTCCGAGAAGTTTGTCGCGCTGGTCACCAATGCGCACCCCGGCACACTGGCTTTCAAACTCGAGCGCGTGCCCATGGGGCACTACTTCGATGCGCTCGTGACATCGCATGACTACGGTTTGCCGAAAGAAGAGAGGGGATTCTGGGAGCGCCTGCGTGACAAGCATCCCTTCGAGCCTGCACGGACGCTCTTCATGGATGACAGCCAGGCCGTGCTGGATGCTGCCAGTGCTTTCGGCATTCGCCATGTCATCGGGATAACTGCGCCGGACAGCAGGAATGCTGATCGTCCCATCTCCGGTGTGCAGACGATTCGCGACTTTTCAGAACTCAATCCCCTCTAGTTCCGGCAGCCGCGCGATTCCTCGCGGGCTCACAGGGATGATTTCGGCTCCAGGCTATCGAGTAGAACCTTTCAGCGCTCCCCGCAGAAGTGTGCCGGTTCAGTGCGCTCTCGCCAGCAACAACAGCCGATTGGCAGGCAGTTTGTGATATATCACTTTTTACTAATATACTAATCAAGTACAATAATCGCTGTTATTTTTTGTTACTCCAGAAGGCTCATCAATGCACAACGGTACCAGTATTACCCAGTTTATTATCGAAGAGCAGCGCAAGACCGAAGGTGCGACCGGTGATTTCACGTCGCTGCTGAATGACGTCGTGACCGCTTGCAAGGTCATCTCGAACCTCGTCAACAAGGGTGAACTGATCGGCGTTCTCGGCAGTGCCGGTAGCGAGAATGTGCAGGGCGAGACACAGAAAAAGCTCGATATCATCACAAACGAGGTCTTCATCAAGTCCAACGAATGGGCCGGCCATCTTTCCGCGATGGCTTCGGAGGAGATGGACGAAATCTACCCGATTCCGACCAGCTACCCGCGCGGCAAGTATTTGTTGACCTTCGACCCGCTGGACGGTTCATCCAATACGGATGTCAACGTCTCGGTTGGTACGATCTTTTCGATCCTGCGCTGCCCTGGTGATGGTGATGGCCAGAATCCCAGTGAACAGGCGTTCCTGCAGTCCGGTAGCGAGCAGGTCGCGGCGGGCTATGCGCTCTATGGTCCCTCCACCATGATGGTGCTGACGACCGGCAACGGGGTCAACGGTTTTACCCTCGACCAGGACATCGGTGAATTCATCCTGACACACCCGAACATGCAGATCCCGGAAAAGACGCGCGAGTTCGCCGTCAATACGTCCAACATGCGTTTCTGGGAAACACCGGTCAAGCGCTATATCGACGAGTGTCTCAATGGATCAGAGGGGCCCCGGGGCGAGGATTTCAACATGCGCTGGATCGCGTCCATGGTGGCAGAAGTGCATCGCATCCTGACACGCGGCGGCGTCTTCATGTATCCACTCGACAGCAAGATGACCGCGAAGGGTGTCGAAGGGAAGCTGCGCCTGCTCTACGAGGCCAACCCGATGTCCTTCATCGTTGAACAGGCTGGCGGACTCTCGATCACCGGTCGCGAACGCATCATGGAACTCAAGCCGAAAGCCCTGCACCAGCGCGTGCCGGTTGTTCTTGGTTCGAAGGAAGAGGTAGAGCGCGTGATGGGGTATCACAAGGAGTTCGATGCGGAAAACGCCGCCTGAGCCTCCGTTGCTGCTTCCTTCAGGAGAAGGGGGATCGTGCGGAGCGCGAGCCCCCTTTCTTGTTTTCAGTACCCGGATTGATCGGGTGAGTGGTTGATTGTGTTTCCGGGCTCTCCGAAGACCTGGTCTGGCCCGACGATAGCCCTGCCGATCATCCGGAAAGAAAATGACCAGGCTCCTGCAAGCAAAACGACGGCGATGGTGTCTTCTGATACAGGAGATTGGTTCTCCTCTTGTTGGTGGATTTTGCGGGCTCATCGCGAGCCCGCTTTTTTCTGTATCATGCCGCCAGGCTGACCATTTCTTTACCTGGTATGGCAACACTTCTGACACTTCGTGACATCTCTCTCTCCTACAGCGGGCCACAACTCCTCGACAGGGTGAGCCTGGCTGTTAGCGAGAACGAGCGTATCTGTCTGATCGGGCGCAACGGCGAGGGCAAGTCAACCCTGCTCAAGGTCATCGCCGGGCTCGTCCAGGCAGACGAGGGTGAAAAGCAGGTCACAGCGGGCACCAGGATATCCTATCT
>JARFQQ010000096.1 GCA_029287695.1 Gammaproteobacteria bacterium
AACTGCACCATTGAGGCTTTCTACCTCGATACCAAGCGTAACACCGGCGAAGCCTACGCCAGGTCAACGGCAAAAATGGCGAAACGCCTGATCGATTCGATGCAACCCGATATCGTCATCGCCGCTGATGACAATGCTTCACGCTATGTCATTGCACCCTATTACCGGGAATCGGAGATTCCTTTCGTCTTCTGTGGTGTCAACTGGTCGGCCGAGAAGTATGGTTTCCCCTATCCCAATGTGACGGGGATGCTGGAAATCATTTCCATCGATCCGTTGCTCAAGGTCATCCAGACAGTCCTGCCTGATGCAAGCAGCGGTATCTTCATCGGCGGCGACGTCCCCTCGACACGCAGCAACTACGAACGATATAAAAAAATATTCTCATCGCGTGGCATGACTGTCAAAGACGGCATGGTGACCTCCTTTGATGCCTGGAAGCGCAAATTCACCGAGGCCCAGGAAACAGCGGATTTCATCATTCTCGCGAACAAGGCAGGGATTACCGACTGGGACCAGGAGGCCGCAGAAGCACATGTTCAGGACAACACCAGACGCTTTACTGTGGGACATCATGAATTCATGATCACCCTCAACATGTTTTCGATGACCAAAATCCCCCGGGAACAGGGTGAATGGGCAGCGAAAGTCGCGCTCAAAATCATGGATGGAAGCAAGCCATCCGAGATCCCGATTGTCGCCAACCGTCGCTGGAACATCTATGCAAACACCGGGCTGCTGAAAAAGGCCGGCATACAGCTGCCGGACAATATTCTTCGAAAGGCGGTCAAGGTCGGGAATTAGCAGCGTGAAGCGCTCCGCCGGTCTCAAAAGAAAACAACCAGCGATGCTCCTGATCCTGTTGATCGGGGCTAGCCTGACGCTGTTAGCATGTTCCTGGGTCTACCAGATGATCATCGAGGAGGTAAAAAGCGACTTTGCCGTTTCTGCCGGTCTCATCGAGGATTCGGTTCTGCAAAAACTCAACACCAGTGAAGAGACACTCAACAACGTTTCTGCCCTGTTCGCCTCCTCGCTGGCCGTGGATGCTGACCAGTTCCGCATATTCACCCAGGAACTGCTCAAGCGAGAGGCATTCATCAATCATATCGACTGGATGCCGAGAGTACGCGGGGAGGAACGCGAAACCTTTGTTGAATCCATGAAGGAACGGGGCTTCGCGACCTTTTCGATCAACCAGCTCAAGGAGAACGGCCAGTTCTTCCCTGCGCCAGTTGCTGAAGAGCATTATCCGATCACCTACCTCGAGCCTTTCGAACCCGACACCATCAATCAGATTGGTTACGATCCGATGTCCAATACGGCCTATGTCGGAGCCGTGAGAGCAGCCATCGATTCTGGCGAAGTGACAGCTGCCCTCTCCTCTGTCCGGGATACAAAACTCCTGCAATTCAAGGCGATTTATGCGGGCAAGGAGATACCGACAAGTATTGATGAACGCAGGCGCGACACCAACGGACTTGTTTCACTGTCACTGGATCTCGGGATGTTTTTCAACGAGGAAGAGCTCCAGTCGGTAAGCGCTGTCAGGCTCTCGGGCATGGGGCCGCCGCCCGCCGGCAGGAAATACACACTCTGGTCCATGAATACCGGTCAGGAGATTCCAGCGCCATTGAGAATCAACCTGCAGGACAGCTTCAGGTTCCAGTCTGGACAGCAGTCGTACGAACTGGTCATCGAAAAATCAGTCAGTGCGCAGGAAATTGCCTATGGATGGCTCGTTCTTGCCTTCGCAATCGGCATCGGCATCACGCTGCTGATTTTCTTTCTCGTCAGAGAAAGCCTGACACGCTCGGAAGAGATCGAGCAAAAGGTCCGGCAACAGACGAGTGAGCTCAGGAAGAACGAGCACTCCCTGCGACTTGCCAAGGAACAGGCCGAGGCGGCAAACATCGCCAAGACACAGTTCCTTGCCAATATGAGCCATGAAATCCGCACACCGCTCAATGCCATTCTGGGTTTCAGCCAGATCCTGCTCAAACACCCGGAATCGTCGAGCAAATATCTCAAGTACATCAAGATGAGTGGCGAACAGCTCAATGAACTGGTCAACAATATTCTCGATCTCTCGAAGATCGAGACAGGAAAGATGGAACTCGATGAAGGGGTCGTCAATCTCAGGCAGCTGATTCACAGCGTCTACCACATCCAGCAGCCAGAGGCGAAGCGCAAGAACCTTGAGTTCAAGCGCGAAATCGCAGCAAACCTGCCTGACAATATTGTCACGGATCGGACGAAGCTCAACCAGGTACTCATGAACCTGACGGCCAACGCTATCAAGTTCACCTCCTCGGGGAAGGTTTTGCTAAAGGCGGAAAAGGAAGACGACCTGCTGCGTATCGATGTAATTGACGAGGGTATTGGCATTCCCGAGAGCCGGAGAGAGGCGATCTTCGATGCCTTCGTCCAGGCGGACAACTCCACTACCCGCAAGTTCGGCGGCAGCGGTCTTGGTCTCTCGATCACCAAAAAACTTGTAGAACTCCTCGACGGCAGGATCGAATTACTGAGCGAAATCGGCAAGGGAACCACCTTCACACTGCGTATACCCCTCAAGGCTGAACCCAGGATCTCGGCTCGCACGACATCCGATAAAAGCAGTGTGCGTTTCTCCAGCAGTAATGTCGTACTCTGCGTCGAGGACCACTTCATCAATCAGAAGATGATCACGGCAATTTTCAAGGATCTGGGGGTCGATATTCACATCGCGAACAACGGACGCGAAGGCTACGACAAGGCGCAGGAGCTCAAGCCCGACCTGATCCTCATGGACCTGCACATGCCGCTCATGGACGGATTCGAGACTGTCAGGAAAATACGCACAAACCCGATCCTCAGGAAAACCCCGGTTGTCGCCCTCTCGGCCGACGCCTTCATTGAGCAGCAACAGGGAGCGCTCGATGCGGGTTTTGACGACTACATCACCAAGCCGGTTGACCTGGACCGCGACATCCCGATTTTTGCTAAATACCTGAGGCGGGAAAGGCGAAGTACTGTTTTCTAGCCAGCATGCTCAACCATTCTGCTGTAAATAATCGACATCCACATCATCGATCCGCTGGAACCTGTCACTGATCTTGCTTGCCGAGCGATGCACGTCGGTTACGTCCTGGTGAGCAAGGGAAATATGGCGGGAAAGCTTGTCCATGCGTTCCCGAAAACGCTCAAAATCCCTCGACAAGGCATGCAGATGATGACGAATCAGGTGCACCTGCTTCTGTGTCGCCGCATCGCGCAAGACCGAACGCGAGGTCGTCAGGATCGCCATCATGGTGGTTGGCGATACGAGCCAGACTCTCCTGCGCTGTGCCTCCTCGACCAGTTCCGGATGATGGGCGTGTATCTCGGCGAAAACAGCCTCGGCCGGAATGAACATCATGGCCCCGCTCGCCGTCTCGCCATCAATGATGTACCTGGATGCAATGTCGCCGATATGTTTCCTGACGTCCTGCCTGAACTGGCGTGCAGAGCGTTCACGCGTCACTTTCGGCTGATCGGAATCTGTCATGATCCGATACGACTCGAGGGGGAATTTTGCATCGACAGCAAGCCGGCCTGTCGGCTCCGGGAGTTCAAGCAGGCAGTCGACACGCGTGCCGTTGGGCAATGTCTGCTGCAGCGAGAAGGCATTCTCGGGCAGCAGATTGCGCACCAGTGCAGCAAGCTGAACCTCGCCATATGCGCCACGCGAGCGCTTGTCTGAAAGAATTTCCTGCAGCGAGATGATGTTAGTCGAGAGTTCGGTGAGTTTCTTCTGGGCTTCGTCGATCCGTGACAGATGCTCCAGCACACGCGTAAATGTTTCGTTGGTCTTCTCGAAGCCCTTGTTCAGGCGACTGTCTACCTGGCCACTGATCTCGCGCAGTCGTTTGTCCGTGGTCTCGAGAAGGCGATTGACCTGCCTGCCGAGCACCTCGCCGTGTGACAGCAATGCCTTGTTCACCTGGACGGAGATCTGGTCGAGCCCCCTGGCAAGTGCTTCCTGCTGGAGCAGTTTCCCGCTCGAAAGCTTCTCGGTCAGTGAAGAATGGAGCGCGCCCTGTTCGCGCAACAGGAGCGCATTGAGCTCCCCGAAGCGGCGTTCGACTCCCTGCTGCAAAAGGCTTGCCCTTGTCGATGCTGTTTCGCTCGACTCCGTGAGGAGTTGCTGCAATGCATATCCCTGCTCCGCCTGCTGCAACCTGGCATCAAGCAACCACTCACGCAACTCGCCGCGGCTGCGCCTGACAGACACCAGGGCGAGCACCAGCAGCAGGATTACCAGGCCTGCGACGAGCAGTAATGGCCAGTAGCTGGGGGCAATTTCGGTCTAAGCCGCCGTGTGGGTGTGGAATTGTTCTTTCATACGGTTTTTCCGTAGCTTATGACGTAAAATATAACCTCTTTGCAGGCTCAGTTCGTGAGCCTTTTCCCGGAGAGACGCGCTGTGCAAATCCACCTGAAAACCCTCGGCTGCCGACTCAACGAGGCCGAGCTCGAGACCTGGGCCAGGCAATTCAGGCAGCTGGGACACAGAATCACGACCGATCCTGACACGGCAGACCTCCTCGTGATCAACACCTGTGCCGTCACCGAGGAGGCCTGTCTCTTATACACATCT
>JARFQQ010000070.1 GCA_029287695.1 Gammaproteobacteria bacterium
CTCGTAAAAGACCATCGTCGATCCGAAATCGCGCAACGCCTCGAGCCTCGCCCGGCGTTTGGATGACGTACGGGGAAGGAATCCCTCGAACAGGAAGCGGTCCGTCGGCAGCCCCGAAATACTGAGTGCAGTAATAACCGCGCTTGGCCCCGGAACCGCAATAACGAGCAAACCGAGTTCGCGACAACGGGCAACCAGCGGAAAACCGGGGTCGCTGATCAGGGGCGTCCCCGCATCCGACACCAGTGCAATCCGGCCACCTTCCTGCAGCAACTGCAGGATGCGGTCGATACGCTCGCGTTCGTTGTGCTCGTGCAGTGACAGCATCGCCGGCGCCTGGATGCCCAGGGCATCGAACAGCTTTTTCGTATGCCTCGTATCCTCGGCAGCAACGAGATCCACTTGCCCGAGGGTCTCTGTGGCCCGGCGGCTGATGTCGGAAAGATTCCCGATCGGCGTCGCCACCACATAAAGCACGCCGGGTTCGTTTGACATCCTGGCCGTCACTTCAGATACTCTTTTGCCATCACTACAGTAATCACCACCCTACCCGCCGGTTATGCTATCACCCAACAAGTTTTTCATAACTCTATTTTGCGCTGCACTGCTTCTCGCCGGCTGCGAGTCGCCCATCAAAAGCAGCGGCTACAGTCTGACAGGCGGTTCACAGGAACAGCGAGCGGAACGCCTGGCCCAATCCGGTGACTATGCCGGCGCCGCCTTTCTCTTTGAGCGTATCGCTGACGAACGCTCGGGCGATAGCCGCATCAGGAACCTTCTGACAGCTGCCGATTATTACCTGCTGGCCAACGATCTTTACTCCGTCAACCGCATCATGCAGGCACTGGAGGGCACCGACACCAGCAAATTCGCACTCTACCCCGTGATCAGGGCCGACCTCTTGCTCCGGAATGGCAACACAGCTGCCGCGCTTCTTGCGCTCGGGCAGGCTCCGCGCGGCACGGACGAGTACATCACCTATCGCTACTACTCGACAATGGCAAGAATCCAGATGCAGGCCGACAACAGGCGGGCCGCACTGGACACCATGCTGCAACTCGATGGCCGCATGCGTGATGAAAAGTGGAGATTGTCAAACCAGCGCGCCATCATCGCGCTGCTATCGGGCATGTCTGTCAGCGAACGGCAACAACTGATGATCGACAACGATCCCGTGCTCGCCGGCTGGGCCATCCTTGCCGACATTCTGGAACACAGCCCGTCGCTCCCTGAAAGGAACACCAGGCTCGCCGCCTGGAAGACAAGCTTCCCCTCCCACCCGGCACTGAGGCAACTCTACGAGGCCGACATATCGGCAGCTGCTGGTAGCGTCGGCAACATTGCCGTACTCCTGCCGATGACCGGCGTCTACGCCAAAGCCTCCGGGGCCATTCGCCAGGGTATCGAGATGACGCACAGCATGCTGCCGCCCGAAAAGCGGCCCGGGCTGCGATACATCGACAGCACGACCCTTTCCAGCGCCCTGCCGCAGGCGCAGGACGCCGACCTGATTATCGGCCCCCTGACCAGGGAATCCGTGCAAAGCGTCATTTCCGGGGGAAGTTCCGGCAAGACGGTGATCACGCTGAATCAGGCAAGTGATTATTCGCCCGACGGCATTCTCCAGTTCGGCCTTTCAACGGCTGCCGAAGGCGCGATGATTGCCGACAAGGCCTGGCAGGATGGGCTGCGCTCTGCAGCGGTTATCTATCCGAATGCCAGCTGGGGAACGCGCTACCTCGAAGGGTTCCGCGGCCAGTGGGAATCACTGGGTGGCTACATCGCCGGCAGTGTGAGCTATGACCAGAACCAGAAGGATTTCAGTGCCCTGATGAAAAGCCTCATGCAGGAGGGCGGAGACTTCGTCTTCATTATTGCCAAGCCAGTCACTGCCAGGCAGATACGCCAGCAAGTCGGCTTTTTTGGCAGCGCAGGAACACCCGTCTATGCAGCATCCACAGCTTATGATCGCAGGCTCTACGGCTCGCAGGACCGGGACTTCAACGACGTCAAGGTCCCCGTCCTGCGCTGGACAGTCCCCGGGCAATTCATCTCCGGCGTACCCGACTGGGAGACCTTCAAGACAGCCGGAAATTTTGACCCCGGACTCGCGAAATTCTATGCGCTGGGTATCGATGCACTGCTCATCGCCGTCAACAACGAGGCACTTTCCAGCGGCGGTAGCATCACAGGCGCAACCGGTGACTTGCGTGTGGATTTCAACGGCATCGTCCAGCGCAACATGATCTGGCTGCACTACCAGAACGGGATTCCGACTCCACTCTACTACTGAGAGGCAAGGGAGGGATGACAACACATGCGACAGGACGTCGCGCGGAACAAATCGCCAGAGAGTTTCTTTCCGGGCAGGGACTCAAGCCGGTCGAGGAGAACTGGCACTGCCGGCTGGGGGAGATCGATCTCATCATGCGAGAGCGTGATGTGCTGGTGTTCGTGGAAGTCCGTTTCCGCAAGAACAGCCGCTTCGGAACCCCGGCAGAGACCGTCGGTCATACCAAGCAGCGCCGCCTGGTTCTGGCAGCCCATCATTATCTGCAAAGGTTCCGTAAGCCGCCGCCCTGTCGCTTCGACATTGTCGCCATGACGGCCGAGCCGGCGCTGCAGATGGAATGGATACGCAACGCCTTTGATGCAACGTTATAATGCCCCTTCACGACAACCATGAGAAAAGCATGAAACCTGCACTCCCCCTGATTCTTTCCGCTGCACTTGCAATCCCCTTCCTGACCGGCTGTGCTGTGGCCGTCATTGGCGGGACTGCAGCGACTGTCGCAACGATTCATGACAGGCGGACCACCGGCACGATCATCGAGGACCAGAACATCAAGCTGCGCGTGCGCAGCCTGCTGGGCGACAGGCCGGAAATCAACAGCAGGTCCAACATCCATGTTACGAGCTACAACCAGCGCGTGTTGCTCTACGGCCAGACCGAGGATGCGACTCTTGCAGAGACTTTCGCACAGGAGGTCAGCAAACTGCCGAAGGTAAACGCAGTCTACAACGAGGTCATCGAGGGCGCCCGGACAGATGCCTGGGACTATAGTCGTGATACCGCGCTTGTGACCAAGATCAAGACGTTGCTGATAAACGTCGATGTCGACGGCTTCGATCCAACCCGCGTAAAAGTCGCCGCCTCAGACGGCAATATCTATCTCATGGGCCTGGTGACACCTGACGAGGGAGTGGCCGTCGTCGAATATGTCCGTGGCATCAGCGGCGTCAAGAAAGTCGTCGAGATTTTTGAATACGTCAGCGTCTGACCTCACTCCTGAAGCAGTTGCCGCATTGTCAGAGGCCGCCGGTAGCGGCAACCTGCTGACGGAGGCCGCTGACTGCTGGCCTTATGCCTATGACAACAGTCGCAGGCAAGCATCTCCCGGCGCTGTTGTCTTTGCCCGTACCCATGACCAGGTCGCGGCTATCGTTTCTGCCTGTAACCACCACAGGATCGCGCTCGTCAGCCGGGGGAGCGGTACGGGAACGACAGGCGCAACCGTCCCCCTCGACCATGCCGTCGTACTCTCTTTCGAACGCATGAACCGGATCCTCGTTATCGACAGCGACAACCGCATGGCGACAGTGGAGCCGGGGGTCACCAATGCGCAACTCCAGGCTGCCGCCGGAGAGCAGGGATTTTTCTGGCCACCCGACCCGACCAGCGCAGCTGTCTGCACTGTCGGAGGCAACCTGGCCTACAACTCTGCCGGCCCGCGCGCAGTCAAATACGGCACACCGCGTGAAAATACCCTTGCCCTGCGTGCAGTCACCGGAAGCGGCGAATCGATACGCACCGGATCCATGACCACCAAGGGCGTGGTCGGTTATGACCTTACGCGCCTGCTGATCGGATCCGAGGGCACCCTGGCCGTTATCACGGAGGCCACACTGAAGCTCACGCCGCTGTCAGAGACGAGGCGCACCCTCAGTGCGAGCTACAGCAGTATCCATGCGGCCGCTCGAGCAGTTGCTGCGATCATGGCCCAGCCGGTCACGCCCTACGCCCTGGAGTTCATGGACAGGCCGGCACTCGAGATGGTGCGAAATTTCTCCTCCATCGACTTGCCGGAAGCGATCGGCGCCATGCTCATCATCGAGGTCGATGGCATGGCCGATGGCATCGATGAAAGTCTGCGGCGGGTTGCTGAAGCGGCGGAAGACGAGGGGTGCATCGAAATCAATCTCGCAGAAACGCCGGATGATGTCGAAAAGCTCTGGAAAACGCGCAAATCGCTCTCCCCCGCCCTGCGCCATGTCGCCCCGAAAAAGATCAACGAGGATATCGCCGTTCCCATCTCCGCCATGCCTGCCCTCATCGAGGGGCTCGAACGTCTTTCCGGGGAGCACGGCATCACCATCGTGAATTTCGGGCATGCCGGCAATGGGAACATCCATGTGAATCTGCTCGTCAATCCGGATGACAGCGCTGAAATGCAACGCGCCGATGCCTGCCTCGCGGACGTCTTCTCGCTCGTGATTTCACTCAGGGGAACACTCTCCGGCGAGCATGGTGTCGGACTGGAGAAACGGGACTACATCGTCCAGGAACTCGACCCCGTCTCCCTGCGCCTCATGCACAGCATCAAGCAACAGTTCGATCCGAACAATATCCTCAATCCGGGCAAGACCCTGCCACCGATCTAGTTTCATTTACCACGAAGAGCACAAAGAGCACGAAGCCTGAATGGCTGAACACATCAGGGCCAAGGATGAGTTCGACTTCTGGTTGCCGCTGTACACATGAACAACACAGGAAAAAGCCCACTCCTGGTGATCTCTGTGTTCTTTGTGGTGGAGAAATAATCTTGCAAGAGAGCGGTATTAAATCCTTACCACCAAGAGCACAAAAAACACGAAGTTTTGATGCCTCGATGGGCCTGGTCTTGCCATTACCCCGCTTTCAGACTGCTGCGCCATCCATAAAGAACGTGCACAGATAATCCTTAGTGATCTCTGTGTTCTTTGTGGTAGAAAAAATTCCGAGCTAGCGGCAATAAATATTTACCACGAAGAGCACAAAGGACACGAAGTTTTGATGCGTCGATGGGCCTGGCCTTGTCATTACCCTGCTTTCAGGCTGCTGCGCCACCCATAAAGAACGTGCACAGATAATCCTTGGTGATCTTCGTGTTCTTTGTGGTAGAAAAAAACCTGCAAGAAAGTGGCAATACATTCTTACCACGAAGGTCACGAAGAACACGAAGTCTTGATGCTTGAATAGACCAGATCCTGTGATCACCTGCTTTAGGCTTGCTGCTGTATCCATGAACAAGAAACGCAGGGAATCCCTGGTGATCTTTGCGTTCTTTGTGTTCTTCGTGGTTGAAATATTGATCTATGCAAGAGTGGCTTTGCAC
>JARFQQ010000087.1 GCA_029287695.1 Gammaproteobacteria bacterium
CCGGGATGAAAGGAAACTCTGCACCGAAGAGGTTGCCGGCACGCACCTTGGTGTCGATGGGGTTCACACCGGCTGCTGCTATCTTGACGAGAACCTGGTTATCACTGCTGATTTCCGGCGCGTCAATGTTGCGTGCATCCAATACAGAGGGATCACCTTTCGCGGTGACGACAACAGCTTTCATGACTGACTCTCCCTTGGTGATAGCGGGGCAACAAGCGCATAGAGAATCCAGAGGAACCAGCTGAAAAAGATGACCAGCAGAATCCAGACGAGCTTCTCGCCACCACTGGTTTTTTTCGACCGCGCGATCAGTAGAATGGGTAGACACCAGATAAAGACCGCGATGGCGATCGTTGCCGCACTCAGGCCGAGTAAGAACTCCATGACACCTTCCGAAAAAGCGATTACTGATGCCATTGTGCAGCATCAAGAGGAACTGCATCAATGCCGCCGATGCGGGCAGATGATTCCACCTGTGGTGACGGGGCGGCCAGTGGCTTCGAAGGTCCTGCTTGTCGGGCAGGCGCCGGGGGATCGTGAGGGCCCGGCCGGGAAACCCTTTGCCTGGACTGCCGGAAAAACCCTCTTCAAATGGTTTGCATCCATCGGCATTGACGAGGAGCAGTTCCGTTCGCGCGTCTACATGGCTGCCGTCTGTCGCTGCTTTCCGGGCAAGCATCCGAAAGGTGGTGACCGGGTTCCGTCAAAAGAAGAGATCGCCGCTTGCAGACCATGGCTGGAGCGTGAAATCAGCCTTTTAAGGCCGCAGCTGATCATTCCTGTGGGAAAGCTGGCGATCACGCAGTTTCTCGATGTCCGTAAACTTACCGATGTTATCGGCCTGACGCATCGTCTAGACTTGCATGCACGCCCGGTCGATCTGGTGCCGTTGCCACATCCGTCCGGCGCCTCGACCTGGCACCGCACGGAGCCGGGCGTCAGCCTGCTTCAACAGGCGCTGAAGAACATCAACAGCCATCCCGCATGGCAGGACATTACCGAAGGAGCATGATTGACATGAAACAGATGCTATTTGCTGCACTGATGCTGCTGGCATTCCCCGTTGCGGCGGAGATCCAGACAAAAGCCATTTCCTATGAACACGATGGTGCGAAACTCACTGGCCACCTCTACTGGGACGATGCGATAGAGGGGAAGCGTCCCGGCGTCATGGTGGTGCACGAATGGTGGGGGCTCAACGATTACGCAAAGAAGCGCGCGAAAATGCTGGCGGAGCTCGGCTATGTGGCATTTGCGGCCGATATGTACGGTGACGACAAGGTGACCGACAAGCCGGGGCAGGCGAAAGAGTGGATGCAGGAGATCACGACGGATGTCGATGCATGGCGCGAGCGCGCGGCTCTTGGCCTCGAGCAACTCGGAAACAGCGATATGGTTGATCCGGATCGCCTCGCTGCCATCGGTTACTGCTTCGGTGGCGCGACCGTCTTCCAGATGTCCTATGCAGGAACCGATGCGCTGGGCGTTGTGAGCTTCCATGGCTCCATGCCTGCGGCCCCGGAGGAGTCCAAAGGCAAGATCAGCAACAGGATCCTGGCGTTCCATGGCGCTGCTGACACATTCATCGCACCGGAAGTGGTGACAAACTGGCAGAACAAGTTGCAGGAAGCCGGCGCTGACTGGGAACTCGTGATTTTCGGTGGTGATGTACGCCACGGATTCACGAACAAGGATGCGTCCAGCTTCGGCATCGACAATCTCAAGTACGATGCCCGCGCTGACACAGTTTCCTGGATGCGCATGCAGGACTTCTTCTCTGGCATCTTTGCAAGGTAATCCCGCACCTGATCACCCGGGACAACCGGCCCCGCAACGGGCCGGTGATCCCTTGTCGCGTTGCCGGAGAGAGCGATGGCGAAAAAACTGATTCTTTTCCGCCATGCCAAGTCCGACTGGGATTCCGGTGCTGCCAGCGATCATGCGCGTCCTCTCGCAAGGAGGGGCGTCGACGCCGCGCGCGTCATGGGCAGGTTTCTCATGTCTGCCGGCGAGGTGCCGGATCAGGTGCTCTGTTCGACCGCGGTGCGTGCCGTGACGACAGTGCAACTCGCAGCCAAGGCCGGGGGCTGGATTGTGCCGATCGATTTCCGTGAAAGCCTCTATCTCCCCGATACCGGGAGTGTCATCAGGGAGATCCGAAAAGCACCTGACAGGCTTTCCTCGCTGATGCTTGTCGGCCATGAACCGACCTGGTCGGAACTGGTCAGCGAGCTCATTGGTGGCGGCGAAATCCGTTTCCCGACGGCAGCCATGGCGCGGATCAATTTCGATACCGACAGCTGGGAGAGGGTGCGTCACGGGCGCGGCAAGCTCGCCTGGCTGGTCAAGCCAAAACTCCTGATGCGCTGATGTCCGCTTCTCCGACCGCGGATCGCCGGTCAGGAGTCTGATCTTTTTTAACCAGCGAGGCATTCAGGGGCCTGCCTTTGGCTCTGTTGTGCCTCATTGCTTGCGCTGCTCTTCAAACTGTCCTATTTTCGGGCCTTCATTCACACAACCGGGTATGTCTTGATGGGCAAGAAAGAGAGGCAGTGTCAACCGTGTACGGCCTGCTGCGATGGCTGGGTACAGATGGTCATCAATGGCGTTGACGTCTATCCGGGCCATCCCTGCCCGCACAGCACCGGCAGCGGCTGCGATGATTACGAGAATCGTCCGGAAGATCCCTGCCACTTTTTCCAGTGCGGCTGGATCATTGAAAACAGCCCGTTACCGGAGTGGATGCAACCTGAAAACGCAAAAGTCATCGTGCTCTTCAACAAGTTCCAGTGGCGAAATCTGCCGGTCGACCTGGCGGTGCCTGTGGGCAAGCGCATCCCGCCGCGCGCCCTGGACTGGATGAAACAGTTCTCCAGGGAGAACGGACGTCCTTTCGTATACACAGAGCAGATCAAGGAAAAAGGGATCTATCAGAAAGAGCAGCAGGTCTATGGCTTCGGACCGCAGGAGTTCCAGAAAGAGCTACTGGATCGCCAGCAGGCCGGGGAGCGTCTCTGGTAGAAAGGCGGCTGCCGGGTCATGCCGGCATTCTCTCGTGACCGATTCCATGCCTGCTTGTCGGGCTCATGCATTGAGCCAGTCTCCTCTCTAGACTTCCATCAACATCCGATGGAGGTCCCAATGAAACAGAACAACTTTGGCAAACGTGGTCTTTTCTTCCGCAACCTGAGGCAGTCAAGTGACGTGATCCTTTTGCAGGAGTCCCCTGTCGCGGGGTTTCAGCATCATCGCGGGGTTGCGATCTGGCCTTTCCTGCGCGAGGGCGAAAAGCTCAACCTTGTACGGGAGTCCGTCAACCAGCACGATCGTAATGCGGTCGCTGTCTACTTTCGAAACGACAAGCTCGGTTACGTGCCACAGCGCGAGAACGCAACACTTGCACAGATGCTGGATCGCGGCGAGAAACTCGATGCACAGATTATTCGCTTGCTGGAGGAGGAGAATCCCTGGCGGAGGGTGCGTATTCAGGTGTCGCTGCTCTCCTCGTAGCGAATCTCCGTAATCCAGACAATGCGATCGCCGCCGGGTGTTTCGAGGCGCACCTCGTCATCGAGATGGCGCTTCATGAGCGCCCGTGCAACCGGCGAATCCATACTGATGTAGTGCGGCTGTTCATCGAATTCGTCAGGTCCGACAATGCGGTATGTACTTTCCACCCCGTCGCTGTCCTCGATCGTGACCAGGGCGCCGAAAAAGACCTGCGCGGGATTCTCCGGACTGCCGCTGACAATCTTCAGGTCAGGCAGCCGTTTCTGCAGATAGCGGATGCGGCGGTCGATTTCGCGCAACTCTTTTTTACGGTAGATGTACTCGGCATTCTCGGAACGGTCACCCTCGGCCGCGGCTGCCGCAAGTGCCTTCGTGACATCGCGACGTCGCAGCCAAAGCGCCTTTTCCTCGCTGCGCAGGCGTTCCATGCCGGGCCCGGTGATATAGGGAGACTTTTTTGGTGCCGGCGGCCTGTAACGCCCCATCTCAGCCGATGAACTCCAGCCACTCCCTGATGGCCTGTGCAACTGTTTCCGGCGGCAGGGGAATGGCGTCGGCATCTTCGTCGGCATGATTGGCGAGGGCAGCAAATTCCTTGCTGTAGCTCAGTATCCAGCTGTTGCCGATGAATTCCAGGGGCGCAGCCCCCGCGGTGTTGCTGATGATCTCGCCGAGCAGGTCGATGCAACTGCTTCGGTCATCCTGGATATCGGACTCGAGAAAGCGCGCCAGACCTTCGAGTGCGGGTGCTTTTGCTTCAGCGCGGGGAGCGCCCTCTGAGTCACGGTAAAACCTGATTTCGTTCATCGCGGTCTGTCTCTGACGTAGATCGGATAGGCGGTATTGATGCGGCCATTGCGGAGCAGGTAGCCCTCGATCGGGAAACCCCGGCCCGACGGGCCGCGCCAGGGGCGGGAACGTCCCTTCTCACGATTCTCATAGGCATGCAGGATGGCGTCGATAACCTCGGCAGGGCTCATGTCATCCGGGAAGATGCTTGAAAATTTCTCCTTCCACTTTCCCGTTTCGGGGTCCCGGATCGCGATTTGTGCCGTGTAGACGCCTGCGCTGTTGGGTTTTCCCCTGACCCGGAGAATGCGGATATTTCCCGGGATCTCGCCGTTGATCCTGGCGTGAAACCCTGTCGGCTTGCCATGGCGGTTGATTTCTCCCTGGAAGATGTGGGTCGCATTGACGGGCGGCTGCGTACTTGTCCATAGCGTTTCGGAGCCGGAGGTGGCCCCTGCAGCAAGGAACAGCAGGAAAAGCAGCATTAGAATAAAAGGTCGCAGCATGATCAGGCAGCCAGGAAGTTCGCCTCATTGCAATCCGGAAAAGGCATCACATAACATCATCGTGCGCACGTCAACAGATTATCTCTGCCCCCTCGTCTGCAAAGCCTGTAAAATCCGCGCCATGGCATCAACATCTGACACCCTCGTCCGTATTCGCGGCCTGCGTTTCTCGCGCGGGAACCGCATGATATTCGACGGCATCGATATGGATATCCCGCGTGGCGAGATCTCGGCGATCATGGGCCCGAGTGGTACCGGGAAGACGACGCTGCTGAAGCTGATCAGTGGCCAGCTGAGGCCCGATTCCGGCACTGTCGAGGTCGATGGTCGCAACGTGCACGCACTGGGTACTGGCGATCTCTATCGCTTGCGTACCCGCATGGGCATGCTCTTTCAGAGCGGCGCGCTGCTGACCGATCTCAATGTCTTCGATAACATCGCTTTCCCGTTGCGCGAGCACACGAAGCTGCCGGATCCCATGATCCGCAAGCTCGTTCTCATGAAACTCGAGGCCGTCGGACTGCGTGGTGTGCGGGATCTCATGCCATCGGAGCTCTCGGGCGGCATGGCAAGACGGGTCGCACTGGCCCGCGCGATTGCGCTCGACCCCATGATGATCATGTATGACGAGCCATTCAGCGGTCAGGATCCAATCTCCATGGGTGTCATCGTTTCCCTCATCAAACGACTCAACGACGCAGTCGATCTCACCTCTCTCGTGGTGTCGCATGATGTGCCCGAGACGGCCTCGATCGCGGATCGAATATTCGTGATTTCAGAAGGCCAGGTTATCGAACAGGGCACGCCGGATGCGCTCATGCGGTCTGAGAAGGCCTGGACGCGCCAGTTCATGCACGGCGAGTCGGACGGTCCTGTGCCGTTCCACTTGCCGGCCCCCTCGCTCGCCAGCGATTTTCTCGGGCAGGCCGAATGAACAGCATACAGGCGCTTGGTCGACGCGGAATCGACTTTCTCAAGGGCCTCGGCCGTGCCGGGGACCTGCTTTTGCGCATGGTTTTGAATGTAATCGATATTTTTGTGCATCCGCGAGAGCTGACCGCACAGCTTTATTCCGTCGGGGCCCTGTCGCTGCTCATTATTGCGGTCTCGGGGCTTTTTGTGGGCATGGTGCTCGCTTTGCAGGGTTACTATATCCTGTCGCGTTTTTCCGCAGACGCGATGCTCGGTGTGCTGGTCGCGACCTCGCTCGTGCGTGAACTCGGGCCCGTCGTCACGGCCCTGTTGTTCGCCGGTCGTGCCGGTTCGGCACTGACGGCCGAGATCGGGCTCATGAAGGCGACCGAACAACTCTCGGGCCTCGAGATGATGGCCGTGAATCCTGTGCGCCGCGTGCTCGTGCCCCGCTTTTTCGCCGGTATCATCAGCATGCCGCTGCTGGCGCTGGTCTTCAGCGCCGTGGGCATCTATGGTGGTTACTTTGTCGCCGTCGGTCTCATGGGTGGCGATATCGGGACTTTCTGGTCACAGATCGAGACCAGGGTCGATTTCAGACATGATGTCGTCAATGGCATCATCAAGTCGTTCGTGTTTGGTATCGCCTGCACCTGGATCGCGTTGTTCCAGGGATATGATGCGACGCCAACATCGGAAGGGGTCAGCCGCGCAACCACGCGCACCGTGGTGCACTCTGCGCTGGCCGTTCTGGGGCTGGATTTCATCTTGACAGCTCTCATGTTCGGGGATGATTAATGAAGAAAGGTACACTCGGTGTCGAGTTCATGGTCGGCGTGCTGATGCTCGCAGGCGCCGCCGCGCTCTTCTTTCTCGCAATGAAGGCGAGCAATTTCGCGTCGGTCGAAAACGGGGCGGATGGCTATTCCATAACCGCCCGCTTCGATAACATCGGCGGACTCAAGGCGCGTGCGCCCGTAACGATGGCAGGCGTGCGCATCGGCCAGGTCCAGTCGATCGCGATCGACAGCGAGACTTTCGAAGCTGTCGTGCGGATGTCGATCCGTCCACAATATGACGGGATTCCCGAAGACACCTTCGCCAAAATACTGACATCCGGGTTGCTGGGAGAGCAGTATATCGGCCTGGATCCCGGCGGCAGCCAGGACTACCTCGGGGAGGGCGGCGCCATTACCGTGACCCAGTCGGCACTGGTGCTCGAGGAAGTCATCGGTCAGTTTCTGTTCAGCAAGGCCGAGGAGGCCTCGAAGGGAGAAGGATTATGAAGCAGCTTATTTCGTCACTCCTGATTACCCTGGCGCTCTTCCTGCCGATCGGGCAGGCGCAGGCGGCGGACCAGGAGATCCGTGCCCTGGTCAAGGAGGTGTCGGACAAGATTCTCAAGCGCACGGCTGCGCGACGAGACGAGCTCAGGCAGCACCCGGAACGTCTTTCCGCCGTGCTGGGTGACCTCGTCAATCCCTATTTCGATTTCAGAGCCATGACGCAGTCGGCCATGGGCAAATACTGGCCGCGGGCCTCGGCGTCCGAACAGAACCTGATCACACAGGAGTACACCAAGCTGCTGATCCGCACCTACGGCGCAGCCGTGTTGAACTACTCCGGCAAGCCGATCGAGTTTGGCCAGCCAAAACGTTCGAAAGACGGCAAGCGTGTCGAAGTGCCGAGCAAGGTCACGCCGGCCAGCGGCCAGCCTGTTTCCATCGATTACCGCATGCACCAGGTCGGCGACAAGTGGATGGTCTATGACGTCAAGATCGACGGTATCAGCCTGATCGCCAACTATCGCACCTCGTTCGCAAGCGAGATCCGCAAGGGCGGCATGAGCGGCCTGGTCGCAGCCCTCAAAGAGAAGAACCGGCTCGACTGAACCATGCCTGCAGTACTCCAATCTGCCGGTGATGGTCGCCTGACGCTTGCGGGCAGGCTCGATTTCGAGAGTGTGCCCGGCCTTCAGGGCCAGCTGGTTCCCTACCTCAGGCAGGGGGACGCGCTCACGATCGATCTCGAGGCAGTCGAACATTTCAACAGCGCCGGTCTTGCACTGCTGTTGCAGTGGCTCGAGGATGCGCGCCGCCGGAAAGTCAGCCTCACTTACCTGAACCTGCCGGCTGCTCACGGCGAGCTGGCAAGTCTCTATAACCTGACCGGGCTGTTCGGGGAAAGCTGAACCACGAAGAACACAATGGGTACCAAGCAGGTCCTGACCGGGTCGCGACGCCCTGGTGAATGGCAGGAGACCGCTCAGGCAATCAACAAGCGTATCGCTATCTAGGTGATCTTCGTGTTCTTTGTGGTAAAAAACGCCGACCGTCGCTTGCATGTATTCCCAATCGCATGAATTTCAAGCCTTTTCCGGTTCAGAGGCTGGGACCGACTGCGGCTTTCTAGTATCATTGGCCCCCTTTGTTTTTTGACGACTCCTGCAACCGATGGACAAATTACTGATCACAGGCGGGCAGAGACTCTCCGGTGATGTGCGCATCTCCGGTGCGAAGAATGCCGCGCTGCCGATCCTTGCCGCGACACTGCTGGCGGAGGAGCCGGTGACGGTCGGCAATGTCCCGCATCTGCAGGATGTCACCACGACCATCCGCCTGCTCGGCCACATGGGTGCGCAGATTACTGTCGATGACCGCATGCAGGTCGAGGTCGACGCAAGCAGGATCACCAGCTATGAGGCCCCCTACGACCTCGTCAAGACCATGCGTGCCTCGATTCTCGTGCTTGGCCCCACCCTGAGCCGTTTCGGCGAGGCGGTGGTCTCGTTGCCCGGTGGCTGCGCCATCGGCGCACGTCCGGTCAATGTTGACATTGTGGGCATGCGGGCGATGGGCGCAGTGATCGAGGTCAGACACGGCTTCGTTCATGCAATGGCTGACCGCCTGTGGGGGGCGGGTCTCGTCGTGGAGATGGTGACGGTCACCGGGCGCGCAAATCTGATGATGGCTGCAGCGCTGGCCGACGGTGAAGCTGTCTTG
>JARFQQ010000092.1 GCA_029287695.1 Gammaproteobacteria bacterium
ATTCTGGCGCTTCTTCTCCGGGCCTCGCGTCACGACCAGCCCCCAGGTAATCAGCGGACCGGCATCCCCGGGCCAGCAGGTCTGAACGGGGATTTTTCCGACATCGACATCATCGCCTTCCCAAACGATTTTCTGGCAGGGCGCGCCCCTGATCTTCTTCGGCGCCATGTCGAGCACCTTCCTGAAGACCGGCAGTTTTTCCCAGGCGTCCTTCATACCCCTGGGCGGATCAGGCTCCTTGAGCTGCGCCAGCAACTTGCCGACGTCGCGCAATGCCTCGACCGATTCTTCACCCATGCCCAGCGCCACACGCTTCGGCGTACCGAAGAGGTTACCGAGCAACGGCATGTCCGAACCCTTGACGTTTTCGAACAGCAACGCCGGACCAGCCGCTTTCAATGTCCGGTCACAAATCTCGGTTACTTCCAGATTCGGATCAACCTCGACGGAAATACGCCTGAGTTCACCCATGGATTCGAGCTGGCTGATGAAGTCCCTGAGGTCTTTGTATTGCATGGCATGAATTTATTATTGAAAGATTTTGTTGCCTGGCACTGTCTCTTTATGCAAGGCCGGCCTTAACGTCCTTTTTAACAAACACCTGGAGACAAGGCCATGAAAACTATTATTGCAAGCTCACTCATCCTGTTCGCATCCAGCGCTTCCGCCGACTGGGAAGCCGCCTGGGGCACCGATGAACTCATGATCAATCACGATTCTCACGTTACTGCGCAATCGGTCACCGTGGACCCGATCGCAGACTCTGCTTTTGGCCATGGCAACGCGGAACTCTTCGCCGGGGGGGAAGCCGATGGTATCGACAGTGTCGGCAACCGCACGGCTTTCGAACTCTACTACGAGAATCTCTACAGGAATGGCGCTTAAGCCAATCCGGAATGCAAGGATTCAATCTGCATTCTGACCCAACACAATGCTCAAACGTATCCCACCCGGATACTTCAGGATAAAAGCGCCATGGAAGGCAAATCGTCCAGTCCAGTCGCAATACTCTGCGATTCCCCTGATCCGGTTAGAGGATCCTCTCCCATCCGACAAAAAATCAACCGGGCAAGGCAGCAGGGGGTCAGAGTAAAAACTCGCCCGCTATGGCCGTTCATCCCCGGCGGATTGAAAGAGTTTTTACTCTGACCCCTATCCGCTGACCCCTATCAGTGTGTTCAGGCTGCAATCCCGGAGTGCCGCAGCAGCGGCTCGACATCGGGCTTGCGACCACGGAAGGCAACGAAAAGATCCATGGCGTCTTCCGATCCGCCCTTCTCGAGTATGTTTTTGCGAAAGGCACGCCCGGCTTCCTCGTCGAACACGCCCTTCTCCTCGAATAACGAAAAGGCATCGGCCGAGAGTACCTCGGCCCACTTGTAGCTGTAATAGCCCGCCGCATAGCCGCCCGCAAAGATGTGAGAAAAGCCGTGAGCGAAGCGGTTCCACTCGGGAGGCCGCACCACGGCAACCTGTTCCCGAACCGCCTCTGCGAACTCCAGCACACGAGCGCCCTTCTCCGGGTCGAATTCCAGGTGCAGGCGAAAATCGAAAAGCGCGAACTCCAGCTGGCGCATCATCTGCATGGCCGACTGGAAGTTCTTCGCCGCGACCATACGGTCGTAGAGATCATCGGGGATCTCCTCACCGGTTTCGTAATGGCCGGAGACAGCCTCGAGAGCCTCGCGCTCCCAGCACCAGTTCTCCATGAACTGACTCGGGAGCTCGACAGCATCCCAGGCAACCCCGTTGATGCCTGCCACGCCGGGATAATCGATACGGGTCAACATGTGATGCAGGCCGTGGCCGAATTCATGGAAGAGGGTTTCGACCTCGTCGTGCGTCAGCAACGCAGGTTTCTCACCGACGGGTGGCGAGAAGTTGCAGGTCAGGTAGGCGACAGGCGTCTGGACATGATCCTGGCTGCGAAAACGCACGGCGCACTCATCCATCCAGGCTCCCCCGCGTTTCTTCGGCCTGGCGTAGAGATCGAGATAAAACTGCCCGACCAGCTCGTCGCGATCACTGTCACGGATTTCGTAGAAGAGGACGTCCGGGTGCCAGGTATCGATGCCATCGGTCTGCACGATACGGATATCGAACAGGCGGCTGACGACGTCGAACATCCCCTGCACGACCATGTGCTGCGGGAAATAGGGCTTGAGCTCCTCCTGGCTGATGTTGTAACGCGACTGGCGCAGCTTTTCGGCATAGTAGGCAACGTCCCACGCCTCGAGCTTGTCGAGACCATGCACGTCGCGCGCGTACGCTTCCAGCTCACTGTATTCCTGCTCCGCCTGCGGCCTGGAGCGCTTCGCAAGATCGTTGAGAAAATCGAGTACCTGCTGCGGGCTCTCGGCCATCTTCTTGGCCAGCGAACGCTCGGCATAACTGGAAAACCCGAGCAGCAGCGCCTGCTCGTGACGCAAGGCAAGAATCTCATCCATGATCACGCTGTTGTCGTACTCGCCTGCACCTGGCCCCTGGTCAGAGGCGCGCGTCGAGTAGGCGCGGTACATCTCGTAACGCAACTCGCGGTTGTCAGCATAGGTCATGACCGGGTAGTAGGAAGGAAACTCGAGGGTTAACAGCCAGCCCTCCATATCCCGTTGAGCGGCTGTCTGCCTGGCGAGATCCAGCGCCGATTCCGGAAGCCCCGCCAGCTCGGACTCATCGTTTATCTGCCTCGTCCAGGCGTGCGTGGCATCCAGTACGTTCTCACTGAACTTGCTGGTCAGGGTGGAGAGCCTTTCGCTGATCTCCTTGTAACGCTGCTTCCGGGCAAGGGGAAGATCGACGCCAGAGAGGTGGAAATCGCGCAGAATGTTTTCGAGCATCTTCCTCTGCGCCCCGTCGAGCTCACTGTCGTTTTCCAGGACAGCCTTGTAGGCACTGTAGAGATCAGCATTCTGTCCCATCTCGGTGGCATATGCCGAAAGCTTTGGCAGACAGGCATTGTAAGCCTCGCGGAGTTCGTCACTGTTGACGACCGAGTTCATGTGGCTGACCGGTGACCAGGCACGATTGAGGCGGTCGTCGAGCTTCTCGATCGGTTCAACGAAACTGACCCAGTCCGGCTTCTGGACAGTCTCGAGCAGATCATGGATCTGGTCGCGATTCTCCTGCAGCAGGGTATCGATTGCGGGCACCACGTGCTCGGGCTTGATGCGGCTGAATGGCGGCAGTATGAATTCTTCGAGAAGCGGATTATCGGCCATGGTCGTGCTCATGAATTATGTAACAAGGTGACTTTATCAAATTGAATGCCTCGTATTTCAAGGCAATTGGCAGCAAATTCAAGTCGGTGGAATGAGGGGGATTCCATCAGGGAGAAGTACATTATTACCACGAGGAGCACAAAGCACACGAAGGCAGTCAAGCTGGAACCGGGGAGGCATTGATATCAACCTGTCAGGACTCAAATACCTGTCTCGAACAGACGGCTGACTCCCGGACCCCAATCTCATCCGGACTATCGAACTGATCTACCTGGTGTTCTTCGTGTTCTTTGTGGTGGAAAAATCATCCCGGGTCGCCCTGCTTTGCGACCTGCAGACCACCACTGAAACCGTTCTGCCGCCACGCCTCGTAGAGGATCACCGCGACGCTGTTGGCAAGATTCAGACTCCGGCTCCGGGGCTGCATCGGTATCCGAATACGCTGTTCCGGCGGCAGGCTGTCGCGGATCTCTGCCGGCAGACCACGCGACTCGGGGCCAAAGAGCAGATGATCGCCGGGCTGAAAATCGGCATCCGCATAGCATGTTGTGCCTTTCGTCGTACAGGCGAATATCCGGCCTTCTCGAAGACTCCTTTTCCAGCTTTCGTAATCGGCGTGTTCCTGCAGGGCTGCATATTCGTGATAATCCAGCCCGGCACGGCGCATGCGCCGGTCATCAAGGTCAAACGCGACCGGATGGATCAGGTGCAGACTGCTGCCGACGTTGGCACAAAGGCGTATGATATTGCCCGTATTCGGAGGAATCTCCGGCTGATAGAGTACGACGTGAAACACTGATAATGACCTCGGAAACTAACAACCCGCTTGCCGTCGAGTTCTGCGGCATGCATTTCCAGACTCCGCTGGTGCTGCTCTCGGGCTGCGTCGGTTTCGGAGAAGAGTATACCCGTGTCGAGGGCTATTCGAATGCCGATGTCGGCGCTGTCTGCCTCAAGGGCACCACCGGCGAGAAGCGCCTCGGCAACGCCCCGCACCGCATCTACGAAACGCCGGCCGGCATGCTCAATGCCATCGGTCTGCAAAATCCGGGCGTCGACAAGGTCGTCGATGAAATTCTTGCGACGCTCGATTTCAGCGAAACGCGTTTCATCGCCAATGTTTCCGGGTCGACGATCGAGGAATACGAGGACGTCACGCGCAAGTTCGATGATTCGGATATCGATGCCATCGAGATCAACATCTCCTGCCCCAATGTCAAGGAGGGCGGCGTCGCATTCGGTAACGACCCGGAAATGTCCGCGCGCGTTGTGGAAGCCTGCCGGCGTGTCACGGACAAGCCGCTTATCACGAAACTTTCGCCGAACCAGACCGATATCCAGCACAATGCGCGGCTCTGCATCGAGGCCGGAAGCGACGCTTTCGCAGTGATCAACACACTCATGGGCATGGCGATCGACATTGAATCACGCAGCCCGGTCATCGGCAACAACCAGGGTGGACTCTCCGGGCCCGCCATCAAGCCTGTCGCATTACTCAAGACCCACCAGGTCTACCAGGTATGCCGTGATCACGGCATACCGATCATCGGCCAGGGAGGCGTGACGACACCCGAGGACGCAATCGAGTTTCTGATTGCCGGCGCATCGGCTGTGGGTGTCGGCACGGCACTCTTCTACGATCCGCTGATCTGCCGAAAGATCAATGATGGAATCCGCGATTACCTTCTACGCCACGAAATCCCGACCGTCGAGGAACTGACAGGCACCCTCACGCTCAATACGCCCCCGCAGCGCGGTTGCGGTTGCTAGAACAGAAGGAACACGAAGGGCCTCATCGCAGTAGTCCGCCATGCCCTTCCCGCGGCATAGCGTGAGCATCATGGATCTCGAGCAGGGGTCGAAGTCAGGCCTGACTCCGACCCTGGATCCGGACATCAGCGCCGGCAAAGATGCTATCTGTATGATTTAAATGGATCTCGAGGAACAGCGCGGGACAAAACCGGTGACTGGCCGCTCCCTCCCCTTGGGGAGAGGCATCCCGGCGCTCTATCCCTTTTGGGAGGGCGGATTTCCCTGCCCGGAATGGTATATTAGCGCTCACTGAATTTTGGGGTCTGCTGCCCTGACGGGTTTAGAG
>JARFQQ010000104.1 GCA_029287695.1 Gammaproteobacteria bacterium
GCCAGTATAAAGGCCATGTAGAACCAGTTGGCGACGTAGATGTGTGGCTGCGAACGGCGACGCAGTGTCTGCACATAGACAGCGAAATAGATGACCCAGGTGACAGCGATCAGCAGGTCGATCGGCCAGACGAACTCGGCATATTCACGGCCCTGCGTGTAGCCGTTGACATAGCCGATGACGCCCAGCAGAACCGAAAGCTGCCAGCCCCAGAATGTCAGGTTGGCCATCAAATCGCTGTGAAGCCGCGTCTGGCAGGTGCGTTGCACCACGTAGTAGGAAGTCGCGAACAGGGCACTGCCGCCGAATCCGAAGATGACAAGGGTCGTATGGACCGGACGCAGACGACCGAAGGTGATTTCCGGCGTATTGAAATTCAGGAACGGGAATGCCAGTTCAGCAGCAATATAGGTACCCGCAATCATGCCGAGCACACCCCAGACCAGCGCCATGATGGCGAATTTTTTTACTATCTCATAGTTGTACTGCGTGTCGACCGCAGAAGCCCCGTGTGCCATGAGTACACCCTGTTGCGTTGTTCAAGTTGATTTCCCGGGTACCTGGTGCAATTGCAACCTGTACCCGGAAAGGACCGTCGTTTCAGTCGTTGTCCGTGCCGCCCATTCGCCCGATTGCACAGCTGACGAAAGATTTCGCCTTCGCGGTAGCCGCACCGACGCCTGCAGTGGTGCCGGTTTCCGGATAGCCGAGTTTTACCAGTCTGGCGACGATTTCCTCACGCTTTTCCTGCGTCGATTCAATTCTGACAACGCCATTCTCGATATCGACAGAAACCGGGGCCTCGAAAGTCTCCTCGAGTTTCGATCGAATCGTGTTGGCGCAACCGCCGCATTTGATATTGTCCACGTGTATTTCGAGTGTCATATCGATACCTGCCGTTGACGCCGCACCAGCATCACACCGAAACTCGGCCATGATCGGGGGTCGGCAATAATATTAGATCAAGCTAATACAGTCAAAGATAATCTCGGGTTTTCCCGTATTACCTCTTGCACTCGCTTCCTGTTTATAGAACTATAACCGATACTTATTTGTGACAGATTGACGCACTCCTGCAAAATCTGTATTCGGGTAAAAAAAGGCTCTAGAAAATAACAACAGCCCGGGCGATAAAACAACAACAAGACAATCTCGCTTTGTACCAGACAACCAAGGGAAACCAGTTGCCGATTTCTGCAAGCAACAACACTGCGGACACGCATCAGATCGTGGTCCGCCCCAACGCCTCCCTGACACCCGGCGGCGCGACCCTGTTTTTTGCTTGCGTGTCGATCGTTTCCCTCGGGATAGCCATCAGATTCACGTTACTGGGCTTGTGGATGATCTTGCCATTTGCCCTGCTGGAGCTGGCACTGCTGGGGGCCTGCATCCTGTACATATTGCGTCGTAACGACCGCATGGAAGCCATTGATGTCGACCGGCATCAGCTCATTCTTGTGCAGAAGGATCATGGTCGCGAAAGACGACAGCAATTCCAGCGCTACTGGGTGCAGATAATAAGAGAAAAAGGCACGCATGCCTGGTACCCGAGCAGACTGTTGCTGCGCTCACACGGCAAATCCGTGGAGATCGCCAGTTTCCTGGACGAGGAAGAGCGGCAACAGCTGGAGCAAAACTTGCGCATGGCCATCGCTGCCGGCTGATGCCGGTCCGCAAGACCAGCCATTCCGGATAACCGACAATTCGATCATCTTAACAGACAGGTGAGAAATCAACCTGAAGGGGGACTTGATGATAACAAGAGCGACCAACCGCTTGCTCGTATCAGCCGCACTGGCCATACTGGCCAGCCCGGCGATGGCGGGCTTTGACGAACTGAACCTCACACAGGGGGTTACACCGATCTCCCGCGAGGTCTATGACCTGCACATGTGGATCCTCTGGGTTTGCATCATCATCGGCATCATTGTTTTCGGCGCCATGGCCTGGTCGATTATCTATCACAGGAAATCGAAAGGCGCCGTGCCGGCAACTTTCCACGAAAGCACCAAACTCGAGATCCTCTGGACTGCCGTCCCCTTCCTGATCCTCATCACGATCGCAGTTCCGGCCACATCGACACTGCTCTACATGTCGGACACCAGCACGGATGCCGACATGACCATCAAGGTCACAGGACATCAGTGGAAGTGGCAGTACGAATACATGGATGAGGGTATCGACTTCATCAGCAACCTCCATCCTGACCACAACAACGCCCGCATGAAAGGCTCGGGGACCGATGTCACGACCATCGATCACTACCTGCTCGATGTTGATGAACCACTCGTCGTGCCGGTCGACAAGAAGATTCGCCTGTTGCTGACCGCCTCTGACGTCATCCACGCCTGGTGGGTACCGGAACTGGGCCAGAAACAGGATGCCATCCCGGGCTACATCAACGAAATGTGGACAAAAATCGAGAAGGAAGGCACCTACCGCGGCAACTGCGCCGAGCTTTGCGGCAAGGACCACGGCTTCATGCCGGTCGTTGTCAAAGCCGTCAGCGAGGCCGATTACCAGAAGTGGCTCGGCGAGAAAAAGCAGGCCGCCGAAGCAGCTGCCGCCGGTGCAGACCGCGAATGGACACTGGATGAACTCATGGCAAAGGGCCAGCAGGTCTACAACACCAACTGCATGGCCTGCCACGGGATGAACGGTGAAGGCGGCGTCGGCAAGGCCATCGCCGGCTCGCCAATCGCCAACGGTGACGCAGGCGCCCATATCGATCTGCTTCTGAAGGGAGTCGCCGGTACCGCCATGGCCGGGTACGCCGCCATCCTCAACGATGTCGATCTTGCCGCAGTCATCTCATACCAGCGCAAGGGCTTCGGCAACGACGCAGATATCGTACAGCCCGCCGATATCAAAGCGGCCCGCTAACAGATAAAGATCAAGTGGAGAAACCAAATGTCTGAACACGTAGCAACGCACGACGACCACGATCACGGGCCCGAGAAAGGCCTGATGCGCTGGGTCCGCACCACGAATCACAAGGATATCGGCACACTCTACCTGCTGTTTTCCCTGCTGATGTTCCTGATCGGCGGCGCCATGGCCATGGTGATTCGCCTCGAGCTTTTCCAGCCGGGCATGCAGTTCGTCGATCCGCAATTCTTCAACTCGATGACCACCATGCACGCCCTGATCATGGTCTTCGGCGCCGTCATGCCGGCATTTGTCGGCCTGGCCAACTGGCTCGTTCCGATGATGATCGGCGCGCCGGACATGGCACTGCCGCGAATGAACAACTGGTCCTTCTGGATCCTGCCATTCGGCTTCGCGATGCTGCTCTCGACACTGTTCATGGAGGGCGGCGCGCCCGCAG
Organism: Gammaproteobacteria bacterium; assembly: GCA_029287695.1. Taxonomy (GTDB): domain Bacteria; phylum Pseudomonadota; class Gammaproteobacteria; order Chromatiales; family Chromatiaceae; genus Sva-25. The sequence goes on from JARFQQ010000104.1 coordinate 3,329, forward strand.
CCGGCTGGACCATGTACCCGCCACTCGTGCTGCAGACGCAGGATGCCTTCCCCTTCCTGATCTTCACGGTCCATATTCTCGGGCTGTCATCGATCATGGGCGCCATCAACATCGTTGCGACTATCCTGAACATGCGCGCTCCGGGCATGTCACTCATGAAGATGCCGCTGTTTGTCTGGACCTGGTTCATTACCGCCTACCTGCTGATCGCCGTCATGCCGGTTTTTGCGGGTGCGGTCACCATGCTGCTCACGGACCAGTACTTCGGCACCAGCTTCTTTGACGCTGCCGGTGGCGGCGACCCGGTCCTGTTCCAGCATGTTTTCTGGTTCTTCGGCCATCCCGAGGTCTACATCATGATCCTGCCCGCATTCGGCATCGTTTCGGCAATCGTTCCGACCTTTGCGCGCAAGCCGCTCTTCGGTTACAGCTCCATGGTCTACGCCACTGCCTCGATCGCCTTCCTGTCGTTCATCGTCTGGGCACACCACATGTTCACAGTCGGCATGCCGGTCGCAGGCGAGCTGTTCTTCATGTACGCCACGATGCTGATCGCCGTTCCCACGGGCGTGAAGGTCTTCAACTGGGTCTCGACAATGTGGAGAGGCTCCATGACCTTCGAAACGCCGATGCTGTTTGCGCTCGGCTTCATCATCCTCTTCACCATCGGCGGTTTCTCAGGACTCATGCTCGCCATCACGCCAGTGGATTTCCAGTACCACGACACCTATTTCGTGGTCGCCCATTTCCACTATGTACTGGTCTCAGGCGCGATCTTCTCGATCATGGCCGCTGCCTACTACTGGCTGCCCAAGTGGACCGGCAACATGTATGACGAGCGGCTCGGCAAGATCCATTTCTGGCTCTCGACCATCTTCGTGAATGTGCTCTTCTTCCCGCAGCACTTCCTGGGGCTGGCCGGCATGCCACGCCGCATTCCGGACTACTCGTTGCAGTTCGCTGACTGGAACATGGTCTCCTCGATCGGCGGATTTGCCTTCGGCCTGACCCAGCTGCTGTTCTGCTACATCGTCTACAAGACCATCAAGGGCGGTCAGAAGGCCACAGACCGCGTCTGGGAAGGCGCGACGGGCCTGGAGTTCGAGAAACTCTCTTCGCCACCGCCTTACCACAGCTTCACCGAAGCGCCGCAGGTCAAGTGATGATGGCGGACTCGCAGGAGCATCGCGCAAATCGCCGCGGTATCTGGATCACCGTGATTCTGCTGGCGCTCGTGGCTCTGGGGCTCTATCTCGGGCCAATGCTCATGAAGGTACTCGAATGACCCGCAAGCAGGAACTCAGGTCAAGCAACCGCCGCGTGGTCCTGATGACCGGCGCGGCGGTCGTCCTGATGTTCGGCTTCGGATTTGCGATGGTCCCGCTCTATGATGTCTTCTGCCAGGTAACCGGCTTCGGGGGGCGCGCACTCCAGAGCACGGCAACAGCGCCTGCGCGCATCGACGAGGATCGTGAAATCACGGTGGAGTTTGTCGCCAGCGTCGGAAAGCACGCCTACATGGAATTCCGGCCGAAAGTTGCAAAGATGAAGATTCGGCCGGGACAGTATGTCCAGACGAGCTTTTTCGCAACCAACCTCAACAGGACGCCGATCACCGGGCGAGCCATTTACAACGTGGCACCGGCAGAGGGTTCACTCTACTTCCACAAGACAGAGTGCTTCTGCTTCACCGAGCAGGCCTTCAAGGCCGGGGAAGAGCGGGAAATGCCGCTGGTTTTTTCCATCAGCCCTGACGTGCCGGACAACATCAAGACCATCTCGCTCTCCTACACCTTTTACGACAAAACAGCGAATAACCAAGTTGCACAATTAACCACTCAAGGGGAATAACAGATGTCACACGCATCTCACGATGACTATTACGTGCCCCATGGCACCAACTGGCCCATCATCGGAACGATCGGCCTTACGACCCTCTTCGTCGGCTTTTCAAATTACCTCAATGGCAACAGCATCGGCACCTGGTTCATGCTTGCGGGCACGGCCATCGTAATTTACATGCTGTTCCGCTGGTTCGGCGAGGTCATCGACGAGAGCCTCAGCGGCAAGTACAGCGACCAGGTCGACACCTCTTTCCGCATGAGCATGGGCTGGTTCATCTTCTCGGAGGTGATGTTCTTCGCGGCCTTTTTCGGCGCGCTCTTCTATGCCCGCGTGCTCTCGATTCCGTGGCTTGGCGGTGAAGGCGACGGCGTCATGACCAATGCTGTTCTCTGGAGCGGTTTCGAAGCAGCCTGGCCAACCAATGGCCCGGGCGAAGTCGGTGGTGATTTCCAGATCGTCGGCGCCTGGGGCATTCCGGCCATCAACACCCTCATCCTGCTGACCTCCGGCGTCACTGTGACGTTCGCCCACTGGGCGCTGAAACAGGGTAACAACAGCAAGACCACCATGTGGCTGGCCGCCACTGTCGCGCTCGGTTTCATCTTCGTAGGCCTGCAGGCCTACGAGTACCAGCATGCCTGGAGCGATCTGAACCTCACGATGGGTTCCGGCATCTATGGATCGACCTTCTACATGCTGACCGGATTTCACGGTCTGCATGTCACGATCGGTGCGATCATGCTGTTCGTGATGATGCTGCGCTCTGCCAAGGGGCATTTCTCACCGCACAACCATTTCGCCTTTGAAGCCGCTGCCTGGTACTGGCACTTTGTGGACGTCGTCTGGCTCGGCCTTTTCATCTTCGTCTACTGGCTCTGATCAAGAAGAAGAGACAAGAAGAACAAGAAACCAGCCGCCCCCCGGGGCGGTTTTTATTTGCCTCAAAAAAACGCCCCGCAGAGCAGGGCGATACCGGGGATAGTACGGCAGGCAGCCGGACCGGAAGAGCTGCTCAGAGAATGTAGCGTGTCAGATCCTCGTCTTCAGCAAGCTCATTGAGATTCTCGTTGACGCTGGCTTCATCCAGTACCACCTTCTGCCCGGCGAGATCCGGGGCCTCGTAGGAGATTTTCTCCAGGAGACGCTCCATGACCGTGTGAAGGCGCCGCGCACCGATATTTTCAGTACGCTCGTTGACGTTCCAGGCGATCTCCGCGATACGGTGGATGCCCCCCTCGGTGAACTCCAGTTCAACACCCTCTGTCGCCATGAGCGCCTGGTACTGCTGGGTCAGGGATGCATCGGGCTCCGTCAGGATGCGGGTGAAGTCCTCGACGCTCAACGCCTGCAGTTCCACGCGGATTGGCAGGCGCCCCTGGAGCTCGGGTATCAGGTCGGACGGCTTCGACAGATGAAAGGCGCCGGAGGCAATAAAGAGGATGTGATCGGTGCGGACAGTGCCATGCTTGGTCGAAACGGTGCAGCCCTCGACAAGCGGCAACAGATCGCGCTGCACGCCCTCGCGTGACACATCGGCTCCGCCGCCAGAGTATTCGGAACGTGGGCAGACCTTGTCGAGCTCATCGATGAAGACGATGCCATGCTGTTCGACGAGCTCGATCGCACGCAGTTTGAGATCTTCCTGGTTGACGCGTCGCGCCGCTTCCTCATCCTCGATGAGCTTGAGGGCATCCCTGACACGCAGCTTTCGACGCTTCGTGCGGCCACTACCGATGTTCGAGAACATCTCCTGCAGCTGACTGGTCATCTCCTCCATACCCGGCGGCGTCATGATCTCGACGCCCATCTGGGGAGTGCTGACCTCGATCTCGATCTCCTTGTCATCGAGATCGCCGCCACGCAACTTGTATCGGAACTTCGTGCGCGTTGCAGAATCCTCGGGAGTCTGCGCCTCTTCCTCCCAGGAGCTGACAGTCGGCCCCGGCAAGAGCGCATCCAGTACGCGGTCCTCGGCACTCTGGCGAGCAACATCACGCACCTTCTCCATCTCGGTCTCGCGCAACATCTTGATGGAAGAATCGGCCAGTTCCCGGATGATCGAGTCGACCTCCTTGCCGACGTAGCCAACCTCGGTGAACTTGGTCGCCTCCACCTTGATGAAGGGTGCATCGGCCAGGTTCGCGAGGCGCCGGGCAATCTCGGTCTTGCCAACACCGGTGGGGCCGATCATGAGGATATTCTTGGGTGTGATCTCGTTGCGCAGCTGTTCGTCGACCTGTGCGCGGCGCCAGCGGTTACGCAGTGCGATAGCGACAGCACGCTTGGCGTCATGCTGGCCGATGATGTGCTTGTCGAGTTCCTGAACGATCTCGCGGGGGGTGATTTCAGCCATGATGGCACCTCGGAAAATTCGGTTTTATTCGTGCGCGCATGGAAGCCTCGTACGGAGAATCGCTGAGTATCGTGGAACAGAGGCGGTTCAGGACACGAAACCGGCGCGGTATTCGCTGGAAAGGACTATTTTTCAAGGCGTCCGTCATTCCTCGATTTCCAGTTCTTCGAGCACCAGGTTGTGGTTGGTGTAGACACAGATATCAGCCGCGATGTTGAGGCCCCTCTCGACAATCTCGCGTGCCGTCAGTTCGGTGTTTTCAAGCAAGGCACGGGCTGCGGCCTGGGCATAGGAGCCGCCCGAACCAATCGCCATGAGACTGTTCTCGGGCTCGATCACGTCACCGTTACCCGAGATGATGAGCGAAGCCTCCCTGTCAGCGACACACAGAAGCGCCTCCAGGCGGCGAAGCATACGGTCAGTGCGCCAGTCTTTCGCCATCTCGACGGCTGCGCGCGTCAGATGGCCGCCATGCTTCTCGAGCTTGCCTTCGAAACGCTCGAAGAGCGTGAAAGCGTCTGCGGTCGCACCGGCAAATCCGGCCAGCACCTGGTTTTTGTAGAGCCTGCGCACCTTTCGGGCATTGCCTTTCATGACAGTCTGCCCCAGGGTCACCTGGCCGTCACCGCCAACAACGACGGTGCCATTGCGGCGTACGGAAAGAATCGTGGTTCCGCGAAAATCTGTCATCTCACTTCCCTCTGGGCGCGGCATATTCAAATGCATCGGAATACATGTAGTCCCGGCTCAAGCCGTTTTCCTCAAATGCCTCACTGGCCGATGTGACCATGATGGGCGGGCCGGCCATGTAGACATCATATTCCGGAATGTTCCCGATATCCTGCAGGACGGCATCGTGGACAAAGCCTGTGCGACCGCTCCAGTCGGCATCAGGTTCCGACAGCACGGGAATGAAGCTGAAGTTGTCGTTCTCCGCCATCCACTCTTCCGGCAGGTCCGGCAGGTAGAGATCACGGCGAGAGCGCACGCCCCAGTAGAGCGTCATGGGACGCTTGATACCACTGAAAAAAGCATGCTCGAGCATGCCCTTGATCGGGGCAAAACCGGTCCCGCCCGCAATGAAAAGCATCGGCCGATCCGACTCCTCGCGCAGCGTAAAGGTTCCGAGCGGCGCCTCGATACGCAGGACTGTCCTGTCCTTCAGGGAATCGAAGACAAACTCGGTGAAGGTCCCGCCCTCCACATGCCGGATGTGCAGCTCGATGAACGCGTCGTCATGTGGTGCATTGGCGATGGAGAAGGCCCGGCGCTTGCCGTTTTCAAGCAGGAATTCCAGATACTGCCCGGCAAGGAACTGAAGCCGCTGCGACTCCGGCAATTTCAGCATCACGCGCATGACGTCATGCGCGAGAGGTTCATGGGAATGTACCTTGCAAGGCATGATGCGGGGTTCGATCTCGGCCGCACGCTCGAGCAGCCGCGCCTGGATGACAAGATCGGCGGTCGGAACCGCCTGGCAGATCAGCATGGCATCCTTCTCGTCCGTCAAGCCGGGCGGATCACCATGGGGATAGTGAAAATCGCCGGACTGGAGCTTGACCTGGCAGGTACCGCAGTTTCCGCTGCGGCAGCCATAGGGCAGGATCACGTTCTGGCGCAGCGCCGCGTCGAGAATGGTCTCGCCCTCGCTGACTTCGAACGTTCGGCCCTGAGGCTGAACTGTGACCTGAAATTTGTCCATGAACTTGAATTAGATATCTAAAGCTGCGAGATTGTCCCGTATTTTCCTGAGTATTAAAACCTCATGGCCAAAATAGTAATCGCCGGCTGCGGTGATATCGGGAGACGCATTGCCGCTCTCGCAGCCGGCAAAGGAGCGGAGGTAACAGGCCTGGTACGCAGCCGGGAGAGCTGTGATGCCCTTGAACAGGCCGGCCTCGCCTGCCTGCAGGCCGATTTTGGCCGCCCCCCGCTGCCATCCCTGGATGTCACAGGCTCCGATGTCATCTATCTGGCGCCACCTCCCCGCAGGGGTGAGACAGATCCGCTGATTGGCAATTTTCTCGCGGCCGTGCAGGGGAAGCCGCGCTGCTTTCTCTATCTCAGTACGACGGGCGTCTACGGTGATGCCGGGGGTGGCTGGATCGATGAGTCCTCTCCTCTCGATGCGCAGGCCGACCGCGCCATGCGCCGCCTCGATGCCGAGCGTCAGGTGGCCGGGGCCGCGCATGATCGAGGCTTCGACTTCCTCATCATACGCGTGCCCGGGATCTACGGGCCGGGCCGACTGCCTCTCGCCAGGATTCGTGATCGCCACCCAGTCCTGAAAGCAGAGATCGCGCCATTCACGAACCGCATCCATGCGGATGACCTTGCCGCTGTCACCCTCGACCTTCTCGAAACCGGCAAGAGCGGGGAAATCTACAATGTCACCGACGGACATCCCTCGACCATGACCGACTACTTCAGGAAGGTGGCGTCCTACGCCGGGCTCGAACCGCCGCCCGAGATCGATATGCAAACCGCGGAACAGCAACTGAGCGCCGGTATGCTCAGCTACCTGCGTGAGTCACGCAAAATCGCCAACACCAAGCTCTTGCGCACCATCGGCATCGGGCTGCGTTTTCCAACGCTTGATGACGGCCTCGCAGCGATATTCGGCAAGCAATCATGATCCCCTACTTTCACCGTGCCAGGTTTCTGACCAGCGCTGCCAAACTCTCACAGCTTCCCGATTGCGAGGCGAGTTACGAGGTCGCCTTCGCGGGGCGTTCCAATGCCGGCAAGTCGAGCGCCATCAACACATTGACACACCAGAAAGCGCTCGCACGCACGAGCAAGACGCCAGGACGCACGCAACTCATCAATCTCTTTGCCCTCGATGATCACCGGCGTCTCGTCGACCTGCCAGGCTACGGATTCGCGAAAGTCGCCGCGCCGATACGTGACCAGTGGCGCGGGCTTCTCTCGTCCTATATCGAGGAACGCCGCTGCCTCAAGGGCGTCGTCGTCATGATGGATGTCCGCCATCCTCTCAAGGAACTCGACCAGCAGATGATCGCCTGGTGCAACCATATCGGGCTGCCCGTTCATGTCCTGCTGACCAAGGCAGACAAGCTCAAGCGCGGCCCGGCCATGGCCTCGCTGCTCAAGGTACGCAAATCCCTGCGCGAGACGCCGCAG